>JBDTVX010000078.1:0-16088 GCA_040007015.1 Ferruginibacter sp.
GCCCATTTCTGATTGATGAATTGATTCTTTGAAAATTTGATGACCCTGGTGGGAGTGGCATTAGTAAACACCCTGACCATCGCCGTATTAATAGTGTGAGCATAAGAACCATCAAATATATTATCGCTAACGGTTACGTTGCCAATACCGCTTGAAACGGAAACCTCAACCCCACCCCCTTTAAAAATATTATTCCTGACAATCTCATTTCCAAAATAATTACGAATAATTACATCATGGTTAACGCTTGATAAAAAGTTGTTTCCATCACTAACATTATTTCCGCCAACGAGAAGGCCGCTTGTAGCATCTGAGGCAACACCTCCCCTGAATTTTGCCGTACTGGTACTGTCTATCGTATTCGATTGAACAATGACATTTGTGATAGTGCCCACTGTAGTTCCGTAATCCGTTGCTGGGAGATTATTTGTTCTTTGAACGTTAATATTAATTGCATTTCTATATCCATACCCTCCATACTGTCCCCCGGTAGAGCTCTTTGAAACAATATAATTACCCGTGATTAAAAGATTGGACGCGTCACCCGAAGTAATAATAGCTGAATATATCTTGGAAAGATCAACAATAAATTTGAAATTTTTGATAGTAACATTTGGAGCAGTTATGGTATATATACTCCTTACGCCAACAGCCGGAGGCGTTCCGGAGAATGTTGCGATCCTGTTGCTTGAATCGATGCCATCGATGGTTAGTCCCTTGCTTATGATCACCTGCTCATCATACGTTCCTGCCGCTGCGGTAATTGTATTTCCTGATACAGTAGTAGGAAAGTCAATCGCCTGCTGCAGGCTGCAAAATGTTTCGCCGGTTGTTGAATTGGTGATTGTTTTCGCCGGCAGTGTTGAAGAACTGGTGGCTGCGGCTGTTGTTAATTGTGCCGCCCCGGAACCTGTTATGGTATTGCTTCCAACTTCAGCGCATGCGTCTTTTGAATTATCCCTGTCGAACAATGCATTATTCGGTTGATTTACCACATCGGGAGCGCTGGTATTTACAGTGTAGTTCGCATTGCCTTTTTGAAGCTGGATTGAAAACTCTGAATTGGAGATGGTATTTCCAAAAACTTTATGCCCGGTACCGCCAAGTACAATACCGTATGCATCGCCTGCTTTTAAATTTTGAAAATCACTGATTGTATTCCCGGAAACGACCACTCCTATCGGCTGGTCATTTACAGTTGCGGCTGCACCTTCTTTTCTGCGTATCACTGCAATAGCCGCCATATCCCTGCTGTTGCCGGTATGGCTTACTACAGATATATTATTATTGGAAATTACCACGCTGCCAGCACCGGATGTTGCACCATTGCCTGATGGGTTTCTTACCTCGATGCCATAACGGGAGGTATCCGAAAGTACGATTGTATTACTACTGATCGATACCGCTTTTTTCAGCGCATTGCTTGTTCCGAGCCAGGCACTGATCTGGGCTTCCTTATTATACCTTACAATGTTATTGGTAATGATGACGCTATCAATTGAAGTAGTGGCAGTAACCGAAGATATTTCTATTCCTGTCGAATCATTATTCTCAACACTATTATTATCAAAGTATATTTTGGAATAGGTGGGCCCGTTCAATAAATAAATACCTCTTTTTAATGCCGAATTGGATGTGTATCCTGTTTTATTACCGTTATAAGATAAAATACTGTTGGTGATGGCAAGATTATTTAAGCTGAACGTTGAATAAAAACCTGCTCCAAAATTTTCGACTAATTCAACGCTGTCTAATGTAAGATTGCTGGTAGCAACAGTACTGGTGACACCTACATTATAGTTGGTTACTTTTATCTTTTTTATAGTTACGTTATTTGCAGATACTGCAAAACCGTTCCCTGCTGTAGCCGAATAAGGCGTTGCAGTTGCATTTAAAACAACATCAGCGCTGGTGGTTCCAGCTCCTGTTATAGATACAGATTTGCTTACGGTCACCGCTTCATTATATGTTCCGGGGCTTGCCGTAATAATATTTCCCGCCAGGGTAGCAGGAAAATTAATTGCCTGCTGAATGGTACAAAATGTTTCGCCAATTGATGTATT
This sequence comes from Ferruginibacter sp., assembly GCA_040007015.1. GTDB lineage: Bacteria > Bacteroidota > Bacteroidia > Chitinophagales > Chitinophagaceae > Ferruginibacter. Next base: position 2,064 of record JBDTVX010000078.1, read on the forward strand.
CGTTACTGTATTTGCCCGTAGTGTTAGGGAGGTGGCAGCAGCTCCTGTGGTTAAACGCGATACCCCGGAAGTAGTAATTGTATTCGTCCCGATTTCCACGCATGCGTCATTTGAATTGTCCCGGTCGAAGTAAAAATTATTTGCTTGCCCCGCTACATCAAAGGAACTTGCATTCAATGCATAATTTACATTCCCTTTTTGCAACTGGATTGGAAACTCAGTATTGGAAATGGTATTACCAAACGCCTTATGTCCAATACCCCCAAACACAATACCATAGGCTTCCCCAGCCTTTGGGTTCTGAAAATCACTGATCGTATTTCCGGAAACCACTACACCCGATGGCTGATCATTCATGGCCGCCTGTGTTGAGCCTTCCTTCCTGCGCACTATCGCGATAGCTGCCATATCCCTGCTGTTTCCAGTATGACTTACTACTGATATATTATTATTGGAAATTACCACACTCCCGGTACCGGAAGACTGGCCATTGCCTGCAGGGTTCCTGATCTCAATTCCATAACGCGCCGTATCAGAGAGTACGATTGTATTACTACTGATCAATATTCCCTTTTTTGTAAGGTTTGAGGTTCCAAGCCATGTACTGATCTGGGCATCGCCATTATTTCTTACCAGGTTGTTGGTAATGGTTACACCATCTATAGAAGTGGTAGTATTGAATGAAGATATTTCTATACCTGCCAGTCCGTTGTAGTCAACCGTATCCTGATCAAATCTTATTTTTGAGTAGGTGGCCCCTGTTGATAAGTATATTCCTCTTTTTAACGTTGTAGCATTAGAAGGAGACTTCCCATTGTAGGATAGATTACTATTGGTGATCGCAAGACTGTCTATACCAAATGTTGAATAAAAACCTGAACCCCAGTTTTCAAATAGCTGAACACTATCCAGTGTAAGGTTACTAACCACTTTGGTATTGCTGATCCCTACATTATAATTGGTGACTTTTATTTTCTTTATGGTTACATTATTGGCAGTGATGGTAAAGCCGGTGATACCTGAAGTTGCATAAGATCCGCGATTCAAAATGGTGCCGGTTACGCCAATTATAGCCAATGATTTACTTACTGTTGTGGTTGCGGCGGCTGTATAGTTGCCTGCTGCCACTCTTATGGTATCGCCGTTTACCGCTACGCCTATCGCTTTAAGGATCGTTAAATAAGGACTTCCTATTGCACCGGAATTTGCATCCGACCCGGTGGTAGCAACATAGCGGGTTGTTTGTGCATTGGAGATGCACCAAAAAAACAAAAAGGAGATCAGCGTAAGAACGATCGGTCTTGAATAATTGAATGGAATGTGTACAGTTGTTTTCATAGTAAAGATTTGGATTTTGATTGAATAAGCGATTTTTTTAAATCTGCATATTTCAATCAGCGTGCAATTAACGTAAAAAGTTCTGCAATATTATTAACCCCGTAGATATTCTTTTATAAAAAGTATAAATACTTATTTATAGAAAGAATAAATACCTATTTATAGAAAGAATAAATACTTATTGATAAAAAGAATGGATAGATATTTACTGCCGGTGTAGATATTTATTGACAGCCGGGTCAGGTATTTATTGTACATTTTTTTAAGGCAAATAACCGGGTTATCTACCAGCTAAATTTTACAAATTTTTTCCAAATTTCATTTTTAAGGATTATTTAAAATGATTTTTTTGGTAGCCAACTTTGATACTGAGCGTAGCCGAAGTATTCATGGCGGCGATATTGCCGTTCCGTCAGATTTAATTATTAGCCCGATAAATCAAGGTAGACTGTCAGGTTAAAGCCTTTCGCTATTTATTGGTCTTGTACATAAGTACAAAATATCGGTAGAAAATATATTGTAGAATTAAAAGGGTGCCGCACGCAATACTTTTTAGATGGTGTACCCTACGGTACACTAAATATTTATTCGTATTAATTCCCGCCTGAATGATAAGCCGGGCAGGCTTGCATACCTCCTTTGTGGTATTGCAGTTAATATAAATTCACCCTACTTTTAGGACTCACTAATTATTTAAATTATGAAAAAGATTTGTACTTTTTTGTGCGGTATATTCCTATTGATTAATAATAAAAGTGTTACCGCACAAAATGTGGGCATTGGTACCACTAATCCACAAACCACACTGGATGTCAGGGGAAACCTTCACCTGGGGGGAGGCAGTAATTATCTTTCCTATGATTCACTTTCCGGAAAAATAATATGGAGTAATTCTTACCTTTTTGTGCCGGTGAATCAATATCTGCTTCAACATTCTGCTTCAGCGGAAGGAATATATTATAACAGCGGCCAGTTAGAATATCGAAATCAATTGGGCATCCCCGTTTTCTTTACAAACTGGATCAATGGCAATGGGTATTTTAGAGGCAACCTTGGAGTCAATAATATTACACCTCAGTTCCCGCTTTCTTTTAATGGCAGCTTAGGGGATAAAATTTCATTATGGACGGATGGCACAGCTACACATTACGGACTGGGCGTTCAAAGCGGTTTATTACAGATCTTCTCCAAAACAAATGTGGATGACATTGGCTTTGGCTATGGCTCCAGCACGGCTTTTACGGAGCGAATGCGTATCAAAGGGAATGGAAATGTGGGAATTGGCACAACAAACCCCACTGAAAAATTAGTGGTTTCGGGCAATATACAGGCCAGTACATTCAAATATTCTTCACCAAAAACATTTTACTACAGTGTAAATGAAGCTGCTTTCAGACCACGGAACAGTGCGGAAACAGTTATTAGCGGATTGGGTAATGGCGGAACTTATATTTCCAACGGCAGTTTTTACGGATTAACCGCACCCGTTAACTTACCACAAAACGCAACGGTCACTCAAATCACCGTTCACTTTTATGATGCATCGGCAACGCAGGATCTTACGGCCATATTGTCAAAAGAATCAACCAGTGGTTATAGTGACCTGGCCTCCATTAATTCCACCGGAAATGCGGGACTTAATATTCAAAATTATATGCTCCCCACACCGGTTACTATTAACAATACAAGCTCCTCCTATGAAATCCTGGTTGTTCCGGCGAGCGGCTCCTGGAATACACCGGATCTTGCAATACGGTCAGTGATCATTCAATATACAATGGATGAAACAAATTAGGTCAGCAGGATCAATGATTAAATAAAGATTACATTGGTGGTTCCCGGTGAAAATAAAAAATCATAGTCAATTAATCGCTTGTAAAGAACTGGATCAAAAAAAATAAATGAATTAACTTCCTGAAAAAATTATTATTATGTCAACAGTCGAAGAACGCATCAAACAGTTTAACAGCAACAGGATAGCCGTTTACACTGCATTAAAATATGGGCTGATGGTAAAGGACCCGTTCGTTTTTTTTCGCGGTACCTGTCATTTATTTTATGAAGACCTGCACAAATCCGGCAAAATTCCTGCATCCCCAAAAAGCTGGATCTGCGGCGATCTTCACCTCGAAAACTTTGGCAGCTACAAAGGAGATAACCGGCTCGTGTATTTTGATATCACTGATTTCGATGAGGGCATCCTGGCCCCGGCAACCTGGGACCTGGCACGTATTGTAACCAGCATTTTTATTGCCCTGGATCAACCGGGCGCCAATCAAAAAGAGACTACGGCAATAGCAAACCTGTTTTTGGAAAGCTATTCCGACATACTCAATAAAGGCAAGGCCCGATATATTGAACAGCAAACCGCAACCGGGATTACCCGTTCATTCCTGGATAAGGTTTGTGAGCGCAAACAAAAAGAACTGATCGATAAACGCACCACCAGTGAAAAAGGCAAACTCAAACTGAAGATTGATAATGCCAAACTTTTTAAAATCGAGGAAAATTTAAAAGAGCAACTGATCGGTCATTTGAACCAATGGATACAAAACAATAATACACTCAGCCGTGATTTCAAAGCAGTAGATGCGGGGTTTCGCATAGCCGGAACCGGTAGTATCGGCATTAAGCGGTACCTGTTCCTTTTAAAGGAGGAAAATCCTGAAAAATATTTATTGATTGATATGAAGCAGGCAGTACCTTCTTCACTGCAACCTTATTCCGGCATACCCCAACCAGCCTGGGCCTCCGATGCGGAAAGGATCATAGCGATCCAGCAGCGTATGCAAAACATTTCGCCCGCTTTACTTAGCCCAACCAACTTCAACAGTAATTCATACACAATAAAAGAAATGCAGCCAACCGAAGATAAGATCGAGTTTGCGACCATCCGTGATAATCTTGAAAATATCGGCGGCGTTATACAGGATTTGGCACTGCTTACATCTTCTGCCCAGTTAAGAAGTTCAGGAAGGCAAGGGTCTGCCTGTGCGGATGAGCTGATCGAATTTGGCGGTACCAGGAATTGGCAGGCATCAATATTGGAATATGCCATTGCCTATGCAGCGCAGGTAAAAAAAGATCACGGGGCCTTTGTAAAAGCATATAATGACGGCTTCTTTTCATGACAATTATGATACCTTTATAAAAACAATATATGTTTTTACCCGGGGAAATTATCTGGAAATTATTACTCTCGGTTATCATTGGCGGGGTAATTGGCGCCGAAAGGGAATACCGTAGTAAGTCGGCGGGGTTCCGTACTTTAACGATGATCTGCCTGGGGGCTACCCTCTTCACTATCTTCTCCCAATTGATCGGCGCGCATGGTGCGCCTGAGCGAATAGCTTCCAATGTTGTAGTGGGTATTGGATTTGTTGGGGCGGGCGTTATTTTTAAAAGCTCCGTTTCCAACAGGGTAAATGGAATAACCACGGCAGCAATGATCTGGGTCACTGCAGCATTAGGCATGGGTATCGGCGCTGGCTATGAACTAATTTCCGTTATCACCTGCCTCCTGATAATATTAGTGTCATTTTTGTTTAGCAAGTGGGAACTGATGATATACCATATCAACCAGATCAGGGATTATAAGATCGTTTGCAAATTTGAAGATGAAACGCTGCAACGGTTTGAAGATCTTTTCAGGCGCCACCATTTAAAGTATAAAAATATCCGGCAGGCAAAATATGATGATGAAATAACGGGTGAATGGACGGTACGCGGGTCGGAAAAGGATCACAATAATTTCATTAATGCCATTATTAAAGACCCCACGGTAAAAGACTTTGAATTTTGAATACCCATGTCTCCGGTACGACATAATGTTGCAGTTGTTGATTGTTACAATTTTACATTCTCAAAAAATAACTTTACCAGGAGTAAGCATATCGAATAAAAAGCAATCACTGTAAGATCAGCGTAATCCATCTTCGCATATCCGCAATAGTTATACATTCCGTGGTATGCAACGCAGGGGTTTATTGTTAAATAGTGCCGGGCTGTTTAAAAAATGATTCGTTTAAATTAATAAATTGTAAATGAAACGAAATAAATAAATTTCCATAACACCGTTGTACGTGAAATCAATAACACCCGGATCGTTTTTTTGGAATTCGCCTGCTAATTAGCCGAATTCTTTTTACCCGAACCCAACCATAGCAATCCATCAATGATCAGCTGGTCCTGGATTGCATTTCCAAATGTATACGATAATGTTTTATTGGTTTTATTTTCATAATCAATATCATTGTGGCCCATGTTGAGGTATATCATTTTATAATTCTTATTGGTCCATACCACGGGATAATAGCCGCCATGCCATATTTCTTGCAGTTTTGGCCCGGTACCCAGCGGGAAACTGGCTGAATCGATAGATAATAATATTTTTATATCCGGGTTATTTCTCAGGTCATTTTCCCACCTGTACCATTCATTGGGAGAAGACCTAAAGGTGACCGGTAAATTCCTTGTTGCAGGATGGGTAGGATCTTCTACCCTCAACACGGCCGATACAGGCCGCCAGGTGTTACTAACATAAGAACCTGCACCCAAAAAATTCTTATGATACCAGTTCCAGTTTTGTGGAAAATCTGATGGTGTCAATGCAAAACCTGCGAAATGAAATCCCATCCAGGCGCCGCCATTATCCATATATTTTTGGAATGCATCTCTTTGGACAACTACGTCGGGACGGGTATCTAAAAAAAGTACTACCTGGTATCTGGAAAGAAAAGCGGAATCAAGATTGTTCCAGTTGCTGGTAGTATCATAAGTGAAATGATACTTTTTTGCGGTTGCCGGAAACCATTTATTAGCCTCATGTACAAAACTGATATGCGCCTGGTCTTCCCTGCCCGTATAAAAAGCGATCACCTTAAATTTTGTTGCATCGCCTTTACCCTGGGCCCTGCCATTAAAATGAAAACAAAAAAATAGAATACAAACTAAGATCCGGGGAACGAATATTTTATTTATTTTACTGATTGTAATCATAAATTTTTTTTAGTTAAAGTAAATTGAATTTTAAAGATAATTTTAAAGCTGTAATTAAATATCAATTGCGCGCGGATAGAAAAATTAAACCGGCTAAAAAATGACTTTACCTGATATCGCACAATACCGGATGCTTAATCAGCAAATGATCACTACGGGTTTTAGTAAGCCGGCAGAGATGGTAGCCTGGTTGGGCGCTATGCAGGCACAGGAATATGCGCACTCAAAATGGGCCATTGGCCAGCGCCTGCCAGGCTCTGTTGATGCCGATATTGAAAGGGACTTTACCAATGGAGATATTCTTCGAACACATCTTTTACGGCCTACCTGGCACTTCGTAACTCCTGCGGATATTCGCTGGATACTGGCGTTAACAGCTCCACGCGTTCATGTAGCAAACGCTTTTACCTACCGCGAAATGGAGTTGGATAATAAAATTTTTAACAGGGCCAATGATGTACTGGTAACAGCGCTGCAAGGAGGAAAACAACTCACCCGTACCGTGCTGCAATCCGCACTGAAGCGAAAAAAAATCATTGCGGATGGAATTCGGCTTAGCTGTATAATGATGCACGCAGAATTGGATGGTATCATCTGCAGCGGCGCAAGAGCAGGTAAACAATTTACCTATGCCCTGCTTGATGAAAGGGTACCTCAGGTTAGCCATTTAGATAAAGATGAAGCACTTGCTGAGCTAACCAAAAGATATTTTACCAGTCGGGGCCCGGTAACATTAAAAGATTTCTCAGTATGGTCGGGGTTAACCGTTGCGCAGGTAAAAAGAGGCATGGAAATGGTTTCATCCCATTTCATTCATGAAGCAAAAGGCGATGAAATTTATTATTTTCCCCCAACCGGTCCACTCAATAAAAAACTGTTTCAGCACGCCTGGCTATTGCCACCTTATGATGAGTACATCATGGGTTATAAAAATAAGGAAGCTATATTTTTTAACCGGAACAAAATGAACCCGGCGCCGGAACTGCTATTTTTAAACACCATCATCATTGAAGGACAGATAGCAGGCTCCTGGAGAAGAACCATTGAAAAAAATGCCATTTGGCTGGAATACCATCTTTTCAATCCCTTTAACAAAAAACAGCTAACCGCGGTAAACGTCGCAATTAGGAAACTATCTAAATTTATGGGGCTGCCGGTTTTATTAATTAAAAATTAAAAATGGCTTTGAACCAAATTTCTCTAAGTAAGATCTAAAGGTTTCTAAGTAAAAATTATAAATGATGCATGTTTTTTTATCAAAATTTTCTGAAAAAAATCCGGAACTTTACAGTTGCTGATCCGACTTTAAATTTCCGCAATCGCATACTTTTTAATCTTAAGGAATTTTTAATTTTTAATTTTTTATGAAATCTTTAAAAAGATCATTACCAATAATTCTTGTTTTCATTGCCATTATTAGCGATCCGCTGGTAATAAATGCTCAAAAATCTGCTACTGTGAAAGAGGTGGCGATAAAAAACTTAATAGACAGCCAGCGGTATGTTTTTCACGCCGAAAACGTTACCCCCATGAGTGGCCGGCAAAGATTTTTAACGTCTGATTACATAGTCAACATTTCAAAAGATACAATCATAAGTGACCTCCCATATTTTGGCAGAGCCTATTCGGCGCCCATTAATTCAGGTGAAGGCGGAATTAAGTTTACGTCCACCGATTTTGGCTATGAGATTATTCCACGAAAAAAAGGCGGCTGGGATATCACGATTAAACCAAAAGATGTTCCCGACGTTCAGCGGCTTACTATGACAATTTTTGAAAATGGCACTGCTTCATTGCAGGTGACCAGCACTAACCGCCAGCCAATTTCTTTTAACGGGTATGTTACGAAATTGAAAATGAAAAAATGAAAAATGAAAATGCTTTTGCATCGAATATTTCTACGCAAATGCAAAGACTTTTTTAATAACAAATATGAACCAGGTTTGCTTTCCATCAAAGCAATTTGAAAAAATTTAGCGCCTTACCATTCATAACCCAAATCTATAAAATTTCCACAAATGGATACTTTCCGATCTTAAAGAATTTTTAATTATCAATTATCAATTATTGCTAATGGCAGAATCAAAAAACAGGGAAATCATCACCGGCAAACTGGTTGTTGACAAAACGAACAAAACCATTGATGAATGGTTTAAAATATTGGATAAGAAAGGAGCAAAAAAGATGAATCATCCTGAAATTTTCAACCTGGTCAGCAGTATCGAAGGATTGCAGCCCCTTGGGCAATGGAACCATAACCTGTTAACAACTACCTATGAGTGGAGCCGCAGCCTTAAAGAAAGAGGCCAGAAAGAAAATGGGTTCGAGATCAGTGTGAGCAAAACAATTGAGGTCCCTGTTAACATAATATACAACGCCTGGACGGTAGAAAAAATAAGAATTACCTGGCTTGGGAAAGAAAATATTACTATCCGCAAAGCGACGGAAAACAAGTCTGCAAGGATATCATGGATCGTCGATGGAACAAGCCTGAGCATTGACATTTATCCAAAAACGGAAAATAAATCACAGGTAGTTGTTCAGCATTTAAAAATAGCCGACTCAAAAAAAGCCATGGAGATGAAGGCATATTGGGGAGAAAAGCTGGAGCGGTTAAAGGGGCTGTTAGAAGGCGGATGGTAGAAGGCGGGAAGCCAACCTTAAACCTTAAACCTGCTACCTGCTTCTTTCTACCACGCATTCTGCTGATCCTTATTAACGCTGTAAGGCTTTTTAGGTTCATGTATCGTCCAATCAGCATCGTACCGCACAAAAAATGCAAGCCAGGCTGTCCTTGCAAGCCTCATTAAAACAGGTTGTACCAAAAGCAATAAAATACCATTCGCCCCAAGCCAGTAAAATACCCTGTTGTCATTTGCTGAGATACCTATAATTACCCACCACGCAATAAATGTAGCGATAGTAATTGCAATGGTAAACGCATAACTAACAAAGCTGGTTCCATAATAAAATCCCGGTTCCATATCAAAGGGTTGTTTGCAAACGGCACACGCTTCGTTCATCTTCATAAAGTCTTTAAGATGGTATGGATTTTTAAAAGCAAACATATCCCCTTTTCTGCAGCGTGGGCATTTGCATTCTAATAAGTTTAAAATTCCTTTTTTATTATCATCATTGTTTGTCATATAATCAGTGATTTATTTCCAAATTGTTTTCTAAATGCTTCCGGTGTGATACCGGTATATTTTTTAAAGAATTTTGTAAAATAGGAATTGTCAGTGAAATCCAATTCATTTGATATTTCTGAAATACTGATCCCGGCATTTACCAATAACCGCTTCGCTTCCAGAATGACCCTGTCTCTTATTAATTCTCCTGCCGGCCGGCCCATCACATCCTTGCTCAACGCATTTAAATAATTGGGCGTTATGTAGAGCATAGCGGCATACTCCTTCGTTAACTTTTTATTTTTATAATGCAACTCAATCATCTTTCGAAAATTCCGCAGCACTATTGAATTGTAATCACTTACCTGTCTTGTAAGCTGCCCCTTTACTTTCCTGCTGGTGAGAACGAATAATTGAATTAATGCAGACCGTATCATATCATTGCTGAATTCTCCTTCGGAACTCACTTCACTTATTATTAATTCAAACAATTGCTTTAACCTGTCCTGCTCTTCAGGAGGTACCGCTAATACCTGGTCCTGTACCATACCTGAAAAAAATTGGAATTGTTCAACATAGTGCGCGTCACCTAAAAACTGGCTGATATAATTACGTGAAAAATTAATAACATACCCATTAGTGCCGGGTTCAAATTGCCAGTCGTGCACCTGTCCCGGAACCATAGCATAAATTTGACCGGGCAGCACCGGAAAGTTTACGAAATCTATCGAATGCTTTCCTGCTCCGGCAGTGAAAAATACGAGGTGATAAAAGGAATGCCTATGGGGGAAAAAAAGATTTTTATGCGTTTCCAGGTAATGATCCAGCCGGTCCGTCAAAAAATCTCCCGGCGAAACCGATGATTCCATAAGTCCGCAAATGTTATATATCGGTAAAACCTCTTTAGGCATATAAATATACTATCACACAAAGCTACCAATGGCTTTTATTATTTCAGGGTATTTTCAAGAGGTTTTATGGTACTTTTTACTGATTATGTTGAATTAAACTTTATTAAACCCAGCGAAACAAATGATTTAAACAAAATATTGCTTTGCCTGTTTTATTTAATAAATAATAAAAACCCGATGCCTAAAAAAATAAAACTCAGTATTTTAGACCAATCCATCGTGAGACAGGGCTATACCGCCAGTGACGCCATCAAAGAAACCATTGCTACGGCTAAACTGGCCGATGAATTAGGTTATAGCCGTTTTTGGGTTTCAGAGCACCACAATGCAGCATCCATAGCAGGTTCAACACCCGAATTATTAATGGTAAAACTTGCGGATGAAACACGCCATATCAGGATCGGTTCAGGAGGCATTATGTTACCCAACCATAGCGCCTTAAAAGTGGCGGAAAATTTTCGCATGCTTGAAACACTTTTCCCGGGGCGTATCGACCTGGGTATGGGAAGAGCGCCTGGCAGCGACCGCATTACGGCTACCATATTAAATCCATCCAATACTTTTAGTGAAGAGAGTTACCTGCAGCAATTAACCCACCTGCAGCATTTTTTTAATGATACCGCCGGCACAGGCTACGGCACAATACTGGCAGTTCCACAGGCCGCCACCATCCCTGCTCAATGGATATTGAGCAGCAGTGGCGGAAGCAGCAAAATTGCGGCTACATACGGAATGGGGCTGGTGGTAGCAAGGTTTATCAACGGCCATGCAGGGCCGGATATGGTAGAAACATACCGGCAACTATTTAAGCCTTCCCGGCAATTTCCTTTGCCACAGGCAATGTTGGCCATATCGGTATTATGTGCAGATACCGAACAAAAAGCAATGGAGATGCGCAAATTAATGGACCATAGATTGCTGCAATTTGAAAAAGGGATTTTTGATAAGCCCGGCGATTATGAATCCATTAAAGACTACCGGTTTTCATCCCGTGAATTGGAACAGATTAAATACAACAGCGGCCGAACGGTTTCAGGAACACCCCAACAGGTGAAAAAGCAATTGCTTCAGCTGGCAGGTGATTTTGGCATCGATGAGATGATCGCGGTTACGATGACGGGCAGCCCCGGAGAAAGGAAACGTTCTTTTGAATTGCTGGCAGACGTATTTGAGCTTAGCGTTTAATTTACTAATGTGCTAATGTGCTAATGAAAGACAATACAGAATTCAAAAATGACTATTGTTTGTGCCTTTTCCTAAGTGTCCTATGCGGCTATGTGGTCGTACAGATTCGATTAGAAAATAGGCATTCCGGATTAAAGAAAAATAACCAGTGTGGTTTTTTGAGCTTATTCTAAAATCCATGACATCACAGATATTTATAGATAATTCATCAATGGAAAAAAAATCGGCATCGGGCATTAATAACCAGCCCAATCTAAATTGTTTTGTTTTAAAAAAATTTTCCGGGTATTGCATATCAATTAACTTTAATACAAGAAAAACCCGCAGGCCATTTTAGTAAAACTCCGGGAGATAAATCCTTTTTATGTTTTATTTCACTTAATTTAGCCATGGATTCTCAATAAATTGATGCCATGCTAATTGAAAAAAAATACGAAGAATCTACCCTTCTTTCGTTGCTAGCACAGGATAGCGAGTATGCGTTCCAGTTGGTATTCGACCGGTATAGGAATAATATTTATAAGGTGGCCATGATGTACGTTAAATCACCTGTGTTAGCAGAAGAAATAGTGCAGGATGTTTTTCTTAAACTTTGGTTTCAACGCACACATTTAACTGAGATCCGTTGCCTGGAATCCTGGCTCTTCGCACTTACAAAAAATCTTACCCTTAATTGCCTTAAAAAAATTGCGCACGAATGGACAGCAAGGGAAAAATGGATCAAGCAAAACGATCTGTCAGAAAATACTACGGATCATAAAATATTGAATGCAGAATACCAGCAACTACTTCAACGGGCTATTAACCATTTATCGCCACAGCAGCAACAGGTATACAGGCTGGCCAAAGACCTGGGACTCTCTTATGATGCTATCGGTCAGCAATTATCCATATCTCCATTTACCGTGAAAACACATATGGCAAGGGCGCTGTCTTCCATCCGTTTATTTCTGAAACAAAATGGGGATCTTTCTATTCTTCTTATAATGACCGGCGTGGCAACCCTTGCAATCGCCCCTTAAAAAATAATTATTTATTTTTTTGTTCCATGTACTCTATCCTCTCCTCCCGGTTGTCTTTACTGTAGAAGGGCAACCGCGGGGGTTTGCTCCACCGTAACGATTACAAACCTGCTTATGCTTGACAGAGAGAAATTCAAAACACTTCTTGAGAAGTATACTTTAGATAAAATATCGTCTGAAGAGCATAGTGAATTCCTCGCCGCAGTAACATCGGGGATCTATGATGACCTGTTATTACAACACATCGAAAACAATCTCCAACACATCAGTACGGATATAACCGGTACCAATCTTCCCCCTCACAGGTCTGCGGATATCTTATATAAAATTCTTTCTTCGGAAAAGCAAAACTCCTTGTTGATTCCTAAGACATCCGCAAAAGTAAAGATCATCCGTTGGGCAATTGCAGCTGCTTTTACCGGGGCGGTTATTTTTTCGGCGTACTTATTAATTAATCATGAAAATAAAAATCCCATTTCATCCATATCCTTTGCAAAGGATATGGATGAAAGAGTCAATACATCAGCCCAACCATTAAAAATTGAAATGGAGGAAGGCAGCATTATTACCCTCCAGCCCGGTTCTTCCATTCATTATCCGGCTCATTTTTTACCGGATAAAAGAGAAATATTTCTTGAAGGGGAAGCTTTTTTTGAGGTAAGTAAAAATGTTAACCGCCCCTTTTTTGTATACAACAAAAACATAGTGACCCATGTTCTGGGTACAAGTTTTAACGTCAGGATAAATAGAGACACGAGGCAGGTGGAAGTATCAGTAAGATCAGGCAGGGTGGAAGTATATGAAAATAAATCTCCCGGTAAAATTATTCCCGGTAAAAAAAATAACGGGGTAATACTTTTCCCCAATCAAAAAGCAATTTACGACCAGGATACCAGGCAATTCGTACCGTCGCTGGTAGATGTTCCGCTGCCTGTCATTGATGAGTCGGGTGATAAAAAAATGCCGGCTGAAAGTTTTGTATTTGAAGAAGCGCCACTTGCGGTAGTACTTAAATCTTTAGAAAAAAGTTATGGGATTGAGATCATGGTAGAAAAAGAAAATATAAATAAATGCCTGTTTACAGGGGATGTGAGCCGGCAGGATCTGTACACAAGACTGGATATCATTTGCCAGTCAGTACAGGCTGCTTATGAGGTGAAAGGCACAAAGATCTTAATCAAAGGAAAGGGATGTGAATAATGAATAATGAGTCAATTATCAATTATAATAAACAATATTATTAACTAAACAGATATTATGATAAAAGAATCATTAAGAATCTAAACCCTCAGTTAAAAAAAGCCGGAAAGTTGACGCTTACCGGCTTTAGAACAGAACCTTAATTTATTTTGTCCGAATCAATTTTACCAAACGAACAAAACTCCATAAATATATGAAAAAAAAGCAACTTGTTGCTACAATACTGCTTGCAATGAGAATAAC
>JBDTVX010000079.1:0-16051 GCA_040007015.1 Ferruginibacter sp.
ATGAAATTCAATCTGAAAACTTTTATAAATTATATGCTGATTCTGCCAATAACCGTATGCACGTAATTCAGCTGGAATCACCGGGCGGCAGTAATTCGGAGGGGATTTCGCCCCAGGAAGTATTGATCATTACAGTGCCGCATGCTGAAAAACTTATCTGGAGATCGATGACCTCGTTCATTATCGGTGCGATTTTTTTCACGGTGATCATTATTACCGCATTCTTTCTTACAGTAAGGGCTTTACTAAAACAAAAAAAGCTGAGTGAAATAAAATCAGATTTCATCAATAATATGACCCATGAATTTAAGACCCCGCTTGCAACTATTTCACTGGCAGTAGATGCTTTAAAAAATGAAAAGGTGATTAACGACCGGGAGAAGATGAATTATTTCACCGGCATCATTAAAGAAGAAAATAAGCGGATGAATAAACAGGTGGAAACCATACTACAGGCTGCTTTGCTGGATAGGCAGGAAGTGCAGCTGAACCTGAAAAAAACATATGCCCACGATCTGATAACCAGCGCTTTAAATAATATTAACCTGCAGGTAGACCAGGTACATGGGCATTTGGAAGTAAAACTCGACGCTCAAAAAGATCTTGTATTGGCAGATGAGGTACACTTTACAAACCTAATCAGTAACCTGCTCGATAATGCGGTAAAATATTCAAAAGATAATCTCCATATAAAAATTTGTACACAAACGGCCGGTAATCAATTTAAGATAAAAATTGAGGATAATGGTATCGGGATGAACAAGGAAACCGTTAACCGTATTTTCGAGAAATTTTACCGTGCTCATACCGGCAATCTTCACAATGTAAAGGGATTTGGACTTGGATTGAGTTATGTAAAAACAATGGTGGAAGCGCACCATGGCACTATCAAAGTAGAAAGCGTTCCCGGAAAAGGGAGTAGTTTTTTATTGAGTTTCCCAATAGCCAGGCTTTAATTATCCATTCTTTTAAAACTTAGGTTTTCCTGTAGTATCTATTTTTCCCATCTTTATTTTTACCTGGTAAGCTCCGCCACATTCTTTTTGTTTGCTGACAGGCCGGGTTACTTTCGCAAACGCATTATATTTTACGTAACCTGGGCGTCTATTTCAAGAAGAAGTTCTGCCAATGTGATGTAGAAAAAGACCCACGCCAAACAGATGTTTAATTGCCACGAATGCACGAATTAACGCGAAAAGACTATTTTCTAAAAAAAATTCGTGCGTTCGTGTCTCAAGAAAAAAATATATAGATAGTTTCCGGGAAGCTGTTTAAAAATATTTTGTTGTTGACCAGGCGTTGGTGCTGAGCGTAGCCGAAGGATTGATGGCATCATCATAGTATCCTTCACACTAAATTCAATCAGTTTTTACGAGATAGGCCAGGTCTATTTATTTAAAATAATTATTCGCCGGCCCAAGTCCAACTAATCACCAGCCATTAGCAAGATTAGCACATTAGCAAATTATCACATTACCGTTTTTGATTTTTTGATAAAATCAGTAATGCACATGTTATACAGTTCTGTTAACAGATTATTCACGCACGAAACACCTTAAAACGCCTAAAAGCAGCGATAGTGGATGCTTTTAGTCATGTGCATAAAAAAGTTTTCTTCAATTTTGATGAAAAAGTGGGAAAAAGTGTTATTTTGTGGTAATATTTTTTTCAGACTGTAGAATTACTTGTAAATGATTGATTTTCTTGGCGAATATGAGGTTACGATGGATGCCAAAGGGCGCTTCCTTTTACCGGCTGGTTTCAAAAAGCAACTGGCAGAAGAGGGAGCAGGCCAATTCGTTATAAACAGGGGAATTGAAACTTGTTTGAGCTTATACCCAATACAAAGCTGGGAACCTATTTTTTCGCAAGTAAGCAAGCTGAATGAATTTGATCCTAAAGTAAGACAATTTCGTCGATATTTTTTGAATGGGGCTACCCATTTGGAATTGGATTCGGCAGGCAGGTTATTAATTCCTAAAGCATTAATGGAATATGCCGGGTTGGAAAAGGATGTGGTGCTGGTATCGGCAATTAACAAGATTGAGATCTGGGATAAAATTAAATATACAAAGTTCTTTGAATCGTTTTCACCGGAATCTTATAGTGAGCTGGCAAATGAAGTGATGAATAAAAAGGAAGAAAAGCCGAAAAGTTGAAATGTTGAAACGTATGTCTCATAAAAAAACCAAAATACAGGTCACTGAGTCAACCAATCAGCCGTTCAACTATCACATACCGGTCTTACTATCCGAAATGATCGAAGGTTTGAATATTATTCCAGGGGGTGTTTATGTGGATTGCACTTTTGGCGGAGGCGGACATGGCCTTGCCCTTCTGCAGCATCTGAATGAAAATGGACTACTGGTTGCCTTTGACCAGGATGAGGACGCCCGGAAAAATTTACCGGTCGATAAGCGGGTGATCTTTGTACCACAGAATTTCCGTCACCTTCAGCGTTTTTTGCGCCTGCATAAAATAGGGCAGATCGATGGCATAATGGCCGATCTTGGAGTATCCAGTCACCAGTTTGATGAGGCAGAAAGGGGGTTCTCCACCCGTTTTAATGCTGATCTGGATATGCGCATGGACCAGCGACAAACAATAACTGCAGCGGATATCGTTAAAAATTTTACAGAACTACGGTTGCACAAAATGTTTGAGCAATATGGCGAAGTAACCAATGCAAAAACTTTGGCAAAAACAATTGTTCAGCAAAGAGCGCTGATGCCCATCAAAACGATCAGTGAGTTTAAACAATCAGTACAGGCTGTAGTGAAAGGAAACCCTCAAAAATACTTTGCCCAGGTATTCCAGGCATTGAGGATAGAAGTAAATGACGAATTGGGTGCATTAAAAGAACTGTTGCAACAAATACCGCCCCTGTTACGGTCCAAAGGCCGTGTGGCTATTATTACCTTCCATTCACTGGAAGACAGGATTGTAAAAAATTTTTTTAAGACCGGTGGTTTTTCAAATGAAGCGATGGATGAAGTGTATGGCAGACACCCGGAATTTCCATTTCATATCATTACTAAAAAGCCAATACTGCCGGCAGAAAGGGAAACAAAACAAAATAAAAGAGCAAGAAGCGCAAAATTGAGGATTGCTGAAAAAAAATAGCTAACCGGTTAAAAAAATCAGGGATCAGTTATCCGGTAGCTACCGGATGAGGCATCAGACATTTTATATGGGGAAAGATAATTATATACAGAAAGAGCAGCGAAAGGCTGCAAAGAAAGACTGGAAGAAATTTCTGGGCCATAAATGGGTGGTTCAGAATATCCCATTTTTCCTGTTCATGGCGGTACTGGCCGTAATATATATCTATAACGGGCACCATGCAGATCAGCTGACAAGAAAAATAGGCGCTACAGAAAAACATATCAAAGAGTTGGAGTACGAATTTAAAACAATAAAAAGCGAAGTGATTTTTAGAAGCAAGGCAAGCGAGTTGGTAAAGGCTGTAGAGCCGTTGGGTTTAAAAGAGTTAACAACAACATCGGTAATATTGACACCGAACTAATGTGAAAATTGCTCAATTACTCAATGGCTCCATTTGATAATGAAATGCAGTCCTAATTGAGCAATTTTCGAATTTTCAAATTTTCAAATTCACCGTTGGATATAAAAAAAGACATATTGTGGCGGGTTTATCTCTGCTTTATAGGGATCATATTACTGGGTGCAGTGGTATTGGGAAGGGCCTTTTATATCCAGCAGGTCGAAGGAGCATTCTGGAGAAGTATGGGGGATAGCCTGCACTTAAAATATGTACCGCTTATAGCAGAGAGAGGAACTATTTTCAGCGAAGATGGAAACATGCTGAGCACCTCCCTTCCCATCTTTGATGTGTTTGTTGATTTTGGAGCTGATGGGCTGAGAGAGAAAAATGGCAAACGGTTTAAAGACAATATCGATTCATTATGCATTTCCCTGGCAAATCTTTTTGGCGATAAAACAAAAGCGGGTTACAAAAAAGAATTACAACTGGCCTACAAAAACGAAGACCGGTATTATACTTTGAAAAAGAAAATCTCTTTTGTAGAATATGCACAGTTGCGTGATTTCCCGCTCGTAAGGCAGGGAAGAAATAAGAGTGGTTTTATGATTGATCCCCGTGACAAACGCATCAACCCATATGTTTTGCTGGCTAACAGAACAATCGGTTTGTCGCGGGATAACCCCAAACTAAATGTCGGACTTGAGCAGAGTTATGACAGCTTACTGAGAGGAACCACGGGACAACGGCTTATGCGCTATGTAGCAGGGGCATACATGCCGGTGGAAGGAGCAGTAGTGGAACCGGAAAACGGCAAGGATATCATCACCACACTGGATACCTACATGCAGGATGTTGCAGAAAGCGCCTTAATGAAAATGCTGGCCGGCAATAATTCTTTGCATGGTACTGCAATTGTAATGGAAACCGCCACCGGGAAAATAAAAGCGATCGCCAATTTAGGCAAACAGCCGGATGGAACTTATGCCGAAGACCTGAATTATGGAATTGGAAAGGCAACCGAGCCCGGCTCTATTTTTAAGCTTGCAACCTTACTGAGCCTGCTGGAAGATAAATATGTTGATAAAAATTCCATCGTTGATTGTGAGGGTGGTGCTAAAATATTTTATGGATTGAGGATCAAGGATTCGCATTTGGGAATCGGGGCCATTACTGTTAAAGACGCATTTTCCAGAAGCAGCAACGTGGCGTTTGCAAAGCTGGCCGACCAGTATTATCATAATGACCCCTCCAGGTTTGTTGAACATTTGCATCATTTGCGTTTGGATACTTTAACCGGCATTGATATTACCGCGTCTTCGGGTAAGCCAACCATTAAAAAACCAACCAATCGCAGCTGGTCCAAAACCACCATCCCTTTTATGGCGCACGGGTATGAAGAATTGGTAACGCCATTGCACATGCTGATGTTGTACAACGCGGTTGCTAACAATGGCGCCATGATGAAGCCTTATTTGGTAAACGCAGTTACCGAGTATGGTGTAGAAGTAAAAAGAATTGAGCCACAGGTACTGGTACAAAAAATATGCAGTGATGAAACACTGGCGCAGTTAAGGGATTGCCTGGGGGCCGTAGTGGATAGCTTGCATGGCACGGGTCATAAAATTTTATTCGACACTGCTTATTCTATCGCTGGTAAAACAGGCACCGCTGTAACGGCTTTAGACAACAGGGGTTACAACAAGGGCAATAAAATTTACCAGGCTTCATTCATTGGTTATTTTCCGGCTAACCAACCTAAATACACCATCGCAGTGGTTATTCAAAATAGCAGGGAATCCAAATTGGTATTTGGCGCGGATGTTTCCGGAAGGGTATTCAAAGAGATCAGTGATAAGATTTATGCCCGCTATTTAAGTACTAAAAAATTTACAGATCCCGTATCACGCGATACCATGCAATACAATTATTATGGGATGAGGAATGAGTTGAATTCAATTTTAAGCCGGTTGAAATTGCCTTTTTTGGACTCTGCTACAGGAGGTTACTGGAGGTCAATGAGTATGAAAAATAATGAAGTAGTTTTAAATTCCCCGGTGAGCGCCCGTACCCCTGCTTTAATCATTCCCAGTGTGATCGGCATGGGCCTCAAAGACGCCGTGTACCTGATGGAAAACAAGGGCCTGAAAGTATCAGTCAGCGGCAGGGGCAGGGTATCAAACCAGTCATTACTGGCAGGTACTGCATTTACAAAAGGACAAACAGTAACACTCATTCTAAATTGATCTTAAGAGACATACTATATAAAGTAAGCATCCGGGCTGTAAAGGGCAATACCGATACCGCGGTAAAAGATCTGCAGATCGACTCAAATAAAGTGAGTGCCGGGTCATGCTTTATTGCCATTAAAGGCAGTAAAACGGATGGCCACCAGTTTATAGATGCTGCCATTGCACATGGTGCAACAGCAGTTATTTGCGAGGCTGCGCCAACATCAGCAAATGAAAATATAACCTGGATACAGGTTGAAAACAGCGCCGCGGCCGCAGGTTATGCCAGTCATAATTTTTACGGGGAGCCATCTTTGAAAATGAAGCTGGTAGGGGTTACCGGCACCAATGGGAAAACTACCATTGCTACTTTATTGTGGAAACTATTTACGGCCCTCGGGTATAAATGCGGGTTGATCAGTACGGTTCAAAATCAGGTTGGCGATACCATCATTTCATCTTCGCATACCACGCCGGATGCGGTTAGCGTAAATGCTTTGCTGAGCAAAATGGTAATTGATGGTTGCGAATATGTATTCATGGAATGCAGCAGTCATGCCATTCACCAGCATCGCATTACAGGTTTACAATTCACCGGGGCATTATTTAGTAATATAACACACGATCACCTGGATTATCATAAAACTTTTGATGAATACATACGGGTAAAAAAATCCTGGTTTGATGCGCTTCCTTTATCAGCCTTTGCGATCAGTAATGCAGATGATAAGCGGGGAATGGTAATGTTGCAAAATACCCAGGCAAAAAAATATTACTATAGCCTGAAAACCATGGCCGATTTTAAAGGTAAGATACTTGATAATAGTCTCGCCGGCCTGCACCTGGTGGTAAATGAAACAGAAGTGTATTTCCGGATGATCGGGGAGTTTAATGCCTATAATTTACTGGCGGTATTTGGTGCCGCAGTTTGCCTGGGGGAAGATAAGAACACGGTACTGCAACTATTGAGCAGCCTGGATGGTGCAGAAGGAAGATTCGATTATATGGTGAGCAGGAATGATAAAATAATCGGCATTATCGATTACGCGCACACCCCGGATGCACTGCTGAATGTATTGGCAACAATAAAAAAATTGAGGCAGGGAAACGAACGCATTATTACGGTGGTTGGCTGTGGTGGCGACAGGGATAAAACCAAACGCCCGATAATGGCGGAAGTAGCCTGTGAGTATAGCGATAAAGTAATCTTTACATCCGATAACCCGCGCAGTGAAGATCCCCTTGAAATATTGCATGATATGGAAGCAGGGGTAAATGTAGTGGCAAGAAAAAAATACATCACCATTGAGGACAGGAAGGAAGCCATCAGGACAGCAGTGAATCTTGCGGTAAAAGAAGACATCGTATTGGTAGCAGGAAAGGGGCACGAAAAATACCAGGATATAAAGGGCGTAAAATATGATTTTGACGATAAGAAAGTGTTGCGGGAAATGTTTGAGCTTTTGGAAAAATGAGACAATTAGCAAATGCGAAATGTGAAAATTCGAAAATGTGAAAATGAACGGCGCCGATTCCTGAAAAGTATAGCTACTGGTGAGCTTACGAATGATGTAAATAAGATTTTAAAATAATTTTTTAAAAAAAATAAATCAAACCGGAGTGGCAAATTTTCACATTTTCGAATTTTCACATTTTCACATATAGTATGTTGTATCATTTATTTGATTGGTTAACTCATCACTGGAAAATGTCAAAATTTCCGGGTAGCGGGCTGTTTCAGTTCATCACGTTTCGGCTGATGCTGGCTATGATATTGAGCCTGGTTATTACAACGGTGTATGGTAAGAAATTGATCAGCTTTCTGCATAAAAGGCAATTAGGGGAAAGCGTCAGGGATTTGGGATTAGCGGGCGAACAGCAAAAGAAAGGTACGCCAACAATGGGGGGCATTATTATTCTGCTGGCGATTTTGATACCTACCTTATTATTGGCCAACCTGGATAAAGTTTATATACGCCTGATGTTATTATGTACGGTTTGGTTGGGCACCATCGGCTTTATCGATGATTATTTAAAGATCAGGTCAAAAAGGCTGGCCCAGGCAAAAGGCGATACGTACAAGAAAAGCGACAGTGATGGACTGGCCGGAAGATTTAAAATTTTTGGCCAGGTAATGCTGGGGATTATTGTTGGAGCAACCCTGTATTTTACCAAAAGTGTGGTTGTGCAAAGAGAAGTATATAACCCGGATTTCTCAATGGTAAAAGAATCGGTATTAAGACCCGGAGAAAAATTGATGAGTGACTCTTTTAACGTAGTTAACATTGATGGCAAAAGGCATCTTTTTGTAAAAGTAAAATCACCCATCACTACCATTCCCTTTGTAAAAACGCATGAATTTAATTATGCCAAACTATTGCCAAAAAGCCTGGAAGATTATACTTATGTACTCTATATCATCATTGTAATATTTATTGTTACAGCAGTAAGCAATGGTGCAAATATTACGGATGGCCTGGATGGCCTTGCTACGGGTGTAAGTGCCATTATTGGTATTTCACTGGGCATATTTGCTTATGTAAGTGGTAACATTAAGTTTGCGGAATACCTTAATATCATGTACATACCTAACCTGGGAGAACTGTCTATTTTTATTGCTGCCTTCGTAGGCGCCTGTATTGGGTTTCTCTGGTACAACTCTTACCCGGCGCAGGTTTTTATGGGAGATACCGGGAGCCTTGCACTGGGGGGTATCATTGCTGCGTTGGCCATTATCGTGCGTAAAGAATTATTGATCCCGATCTTTTGCCTGGTGTTTTTGGTAGAAAATTTAAGTGTGGTGATACAGGTTGGCTATTTTAAATATACAAGGCGAAAGTATGGTGAAGGCAGGAGGATATTTTTAATGAGCCCGCTTCATCATCATTACCAGAAATTAGGATATCATGAAAGTAAGATAGCCGTGCGTTTTTGGATAATAACCATTTTGTGCGTGGTGATGGCGATAGTAACATTAAAATTAAGGTAGCGCCCAGGTTCACCGGGACACGAAAAATATTAAGAAGTACCGATACCCGTTAAATTCTATGCTTTTGAAAAACCCATTTTTGTTTTGACAATGAGTCGGATCAATGTGAAAAAGAGACCCGTTAAATTCTATGCTTTTGAAAAATCACTTTTTTACTTCTCAATCCGGAAGTATCATATACTTAAATCATGAAAAAGCGAATCGTCATATTAGGTGCGGGCGAAAGTGGTGTTGGAGCTGCTTTACTGGCAAAGCAACAAGGCTATGATGTATTTGTAAGTGATGGGAGTGAAATAAAAGAGGCATATAAAAACGAGTTATTGCAAAGCAATATTGATTTTGAGGAAGCAATGCATACAGAAGAAAAAATACTGGGAGCAGATGAAGTAATAAAGAGCCCGGGGATCCCTGAAAAAAATGCTTTGATTAAAAAGATAAGGGCGAAAGGGATTTTAATTATCAGTGAAATAGAATTTGCGTTCAGGTATAAAGGGGTAAGTAAAATTATTGCAGTAACAGGCAGTAACGGAAAAACTACTACCACGGCATTGATCTTTCATATTTGCACACATGCAGGATTGGATTGCGCAATGGTGGGTAATATCGGCTACTCCTTTGCACGGCAGATAGCTATCGATCCCAGGCCTTTATATGTGACGGAGATCAGTTCTTTTCAGTTGGATGATATTAAAACATTTCGCCCGGATATTGCCATACTAACGAATATCACGGAAGATCACCTGGACAGGTATGAATACAACATGCAGAACTATATCCACAGTAAGTTCCGGATCGTGGAAAATCAACAGGAAGGCGATGTATTGATATATAATTTAGATGATGAAATAACCAATCAGCATATTAATAATTACCTCATTAAATCAACCTTATACCCCATTACCATGAGTAAAGAACTGCCGCAGGGGGCCTACCTGAGAAACGCCCAAATGCACCTGAAATGGAAAGGAGAAGAAATGCAGATGAGTATTGAGGACTTTGCCCTGAAAGGCAGGCACAATCAATATAATGGCATGGCCGCAAGCCTGGCCGGGGCAACAATGGGAATAAAAAAAACGAGCATCAGGGAATCCCTGCAAACATTTGAAAGCCTGGAACACCGGATGGAGCCGGTAGCCTCTATTAAGGGCGTGCTTTTTATTAACGACAGTAAGGCCACCAATGTGAACAGTACCTGGTATGCTTTGGAAAGTATGGACAGGCCGGCCATATTAATATTGGGCGGAGTAGATAAGGGCAACAACTATTCGATCCTGGACGGTCTCGTGAAAGAAAAAGTAAAGGCCATTGTTTGCATGGGAATCGATAATAGCAGGATCCATGAAGCGTTCGGCGATTTCGTTCCTTTGATCGAAGACACTGCATCAGCAGCAGAAGCCGTGCAGGCAGCTTTTCATTTTGCCGATAAAGGTGATGTTGTATTGCTAAGCCCGGCCTGCGCGAGTTTTGATCTTTTTAAAAATTATGAAGACAGGGGTTTACAATTTAAACATGCAGTAAAGGAATTGTAATCCGGTCCCTGCCAGGGAGATTTCAATTCAAAAGTATTTTAATAAGCAAATATAAAATTAACAAATAAATCCCAATCTTATCCTTCAAATGAAGGATTCAATATGCCAGACAGTAAAACTATATTGAAACAATTATTTGGCTCTACGGAAAATGTTGAAAGTGTTTTCAATTCTTCGTTTAAGGGCGTAGGGGGTATGGGTGGCAACCTGGTAAATAAAACAAAAGGAGACCGTGTGATATGGGCCATCGTAATCATCCTTACACTGGTGAGTTTATTAGTGGTTTACAGCAGTACAGGCTCACTGGCATATAAGTACAGTAAGAGCACCGAAAGTTATCTCTTTAAGCAATTTGCGTTTATCATTTTAGGTGTCATCATAATTTACTTTGCACACAGGGTCAATTACACCATCTATTCAAGAGTGGCGCTGATCTTATTTTTGATCGCCATCCCTTTGCTGATCTATACTTACTTTTTTGGCGCTACTTTAAATGAAGGCAGCCGGTGGATCAAACTACCTGTGATCAATTTGACTTTTCAAACATCCGACCTGGCAAAGCTGGCGCTGTTCATGTATTTGAGCCGGCAATTAAGCAAAAAGCAAAAGGTGATAAAAGATTTTAAAAAAGGTTTTTTACCCATCATCATTCCGGTAGCGATTATTTGCTTATTGATTGCACCAGCTAATTTATCAACAGCCATGCTGGTAGCCGGTACCAGTTTTATGCTGATGTTTATCGGGAGGGTTAACGTAAAGCATATTTTACTAACCCTTGCGATTGCATTGATACCCATCATGATATTGCTTTTGGTGGCAGTAAAATATTATGATAAAGAAACGGGTAAATCAAAAGATCTGCCGGCATTATTTTCTTCCGGCAGGGTGCCCACCTGGATAAGCCGTATACAAACTTTCGCGTATAGTGCTAAAGGGGATGGAAATGAAAAATCGTACCAGATCAACCAGGCAAAGATCGCTATTGCAAGCGGCGGATGGTTTGGAAGGGGGCCGGGCAATAGTAATGCAAGAAATTTTTTACCGCACTCCTACAGTGATTTCATTTTCGCCATCATACTGGAAGAGTATGGATTATTGGGCGGCGCATTCATTGTTTTTATTTATTTGTTGTTTTTGTACCGGTGCATCCGTTTGTACCGGAAATGCCCTTTTGCCTTTGGCGCATTCCTGGCTTTGGCGCTGAGCTTTACCCTGGTGATACAGGCTATTGCAAATATGGGGGTCAATGTAAATGTGTTTCCAAATACAGGGGTAACGTTACCACTGGTAAGTATGGGGGGAAGCAGTTTTCTTTTCACCTGTTTATCGATCGGTATTATTTTAAGTGTGGCAAGAAATGTAGAACAACAGGAAAGCCCGGACCCACTGTCTTCACAGGAGGTAGCTTAGAAAGTGTTATTAATCTTTAATGATAAATAAAAAAGACAATCATAAAATAAGGCCGCTAAACCAGGTAAGTGAATGAAACAACAATCATAGCAGAGACAAAGAACCCTCCTTTGGAGGGCAGGGAGGCTAAAGGTAGCGTGCCCCTCCGCATCATCATTGCCGGAGGCGGAACAGGTGGTCATATT
This sequence comes from Ferruginibacter sp., assembly GCA_040007015.1. Taxonomy (GTDB): domain Bacteria; phylum Bacteroidota; class Bacteroidia; order Chitinophagales; family Chitinophagaceae; genus Ferruginibacter. The sequence goes on from JBDTVX010000079.1 coordinate 11,847, forward strand.
TTTCCGGCAATAGCTATCGCAAATGCCATTGTAAAATTAAGGCCGCATACAGAAGTTTTGTTTGTGGGTGCAAAAGGAAAAATGGAAATGGAAAAAGTACCATTGGCAGGGTATAGAATTGAAGGGTTGGACATTACGGGATTTAACAGGAGTTCTTTGATAAAAAATATTGGATTGCCCTATAAACTGGTAAAGAGCTTTTTCCAGGTAAGGAAAATCTTTAGATTATTTAAGCCCACTGCTGTTATTGGAGTGGGGGGATATTCCAGTTTTCCGGTACTTCGGTCTGCACAAACAAAAGGGATCAAAACTTTTATTCATGAAAGCAATTCTTTTGCGGGAAAATCCAATATGCTGTTAGGCAGAAAGGCGACTAAAATTTTTGTTGCCACCGACGGCATGGAAAGGTTCTTTCCTGCAAATAAAATTGTGATCTCCGGTAACCCGGTCCGGGAGAGCATTTCAAAAAGCACCGTTACCAGGGAGGATGCCCTTCGTTTTTTTGGACTTGAGCCTTACAAAAAAACCATCCTTGCCATCGGCGGAAGCCTGGGCGCAAAAAGCATCAATGAGGCCCTGGCTGCCGGGATAGATGAATTTGAAAAAAATGAACTCCAGCTGATCTGGCAAACAGGAAAGACCTATGCAGATAAAGGAAAGGCATTTGCCTCGGGCAGATCCAATGTATGGATCAATGAATTTATTATACAGATGGAATATGCCTATGCTGCAGCGGATGTAGTGATCAGCAGAAGCGGGGCGATGTCAATTGCTGAATTATGTGTGAAGAAAAAAGCGGCCGTGTTAGTGCCTTACCCCTTTGCAGCGGAAGATCATCAAACAGCAAATGCACAAAAATTAGTTAATAAAAATGCAGGGCTGATGATAAAAGACAACGAGGCGTTAGTGAAGCTGGTACCGGCGGTAATCGATCTTTCAAAAGACGGGCAAAGGGAGGAAGAATTAAAAAAAAACATCGGCAAATTAGGAATTGCGAATGCAGATGAAATTATTGCAATTGAGATTTTAATTGCTTTGATACAGGGGTGAGGAAAAGTTAGTAGAGTAAATAAAGTAAATAAAGTAAATAGAGTAAATAAAGTAGCAGTTTTTACAATACGTTCAATGAAAGAATACAACAAAATACTGGCTTTTTTGCGATCTCCTCTCCGGGTAAAGGAAGGTGGAACAGCTGCTGTCTATTTCCTTGGCATCGGTGGCATTGGGATGAGTGCATTGGCAAGATATTTTAAATCGTTAGGCGTAACCGTTAGCGGGTATGATAAAACAGCCACTGCATTAACAAAGCAATTATCAGCCGAAGGAATCAATATTCATTACGAAGACAATTTTGAGCTTATTGACAAAACGGCGCAGGTGGTAGTGTACACACCGGCGGTACCAAAGGATCATGAAGAATTGAATTATTACCGCCAGAATAATTACACAGTAGTAAAGCGAAGCGATGTGTTAGGCGCTATTACAAATGGTTCATTCAATATTTGCATAGCAGGCACTCATGGCAAAACTACCACCAGCACAATGGTGGCACATATACTTCGCCACAGCGGCTTTGGTTGTAATGCATTTCTTGGTGGAATTTCCGTAAACTATAACACCAATTTCTGGTCGCACACACCGGAATATCCAGGAAGCAGAGAAGAAAATGTTTGCGTGGTGGAAGCGGATGAATATGACAGAAGCTTTTTGAAATTAAGCCCCGATATAGCCATTATCAGTTCCATGGATCCGGATCACCTGGATATTTATGGTACGGCTGAAAATATGGAGAAGGCATTTATTGATTTCGCCGCAAGGGTAAAGCCAGGTGGGTTTTTGATCCACAAATACGGGCTCAAAAGAAATGCGGAGCTGGTAGCGGACCAGTTTTTAACGTATCATTTGTACGATAAAAATGCGGATGTATATGCAATCAATATTAAAATGAATAATGGAAGTTACCGGTTTGATATGGTAAAGAATGATGCTGATGATGCTGAATGGATTTTGAAAGACGTGGTATTGAATATGGGTGGAGAACACAATATAGAAAATATTATTGCAGCGATCACGGTTGCGCATCATGTTGGGATCGGGGATGACAAAATAATAAAAGCGGTCGCGGATTTCAAAGGAGTAAAAAGAAGATTTGAATATATCCTTAAAACAGGTAAGCAGATTTACATCGACGATTATGCGCATCACCCGGAGGAATTAAGGGCGCTTATTACGGGTGCAAAATCAATGTTCCCTGGTAAAAAATGCATTGTTGTTTTTCAGCCGCATTTGTTTAGCAGAACGAGAGACCTGGCCGACGGCTTTGCAGAAGTTTTGGATCTTGCAGACGAGGTGATACTGTTGCCGGTATATCCTGCAAGAGAGTTGCCGATAAAAGGTGTAAGTAGTGAAATGATCGTTGAGCGGATGCACAGTAAAGATAAAATAGTAATGAGTAAGGAAGCCCTGTTAAAACATTTTGTGCTTGAAAAAGATGCGCATACCGAGGAAGGTTTTGAAGGAACAGTTTTGATAACGGCTGGCGCAGGGGACATTGACACATTAGTGGAACCGATCAGGAAAATACTCAGTACTTAGATTGATATGGTAAAAAAACAAATCATAAAAAACATGCTTCTTTTCACACTGTGGACCGCCATAGGTGCGGGCACTGTTGTGCTGCTGGTAGCTGCCATACAGCAAAAGGATGCGAAGAAATGTACTGAGGTAAATATCAATATCAAAGGGGTAAGCAATATTTTTTTTGTTGATAAAAATGATGTGCTGAATACCATTATTTCAATATCCGGTGGAAAGCCTGTAGGTAAACAGGTAGGTTCCTTTAATTTAAAGGCAATGGAAACGGCCCTGCAAAAAAATGTGTGGATAAAAAATGCACAGCTGTTCTTTGATAATAATGAAAATCTGCAGGTGAATGTATTGGAAAGAGAACCGGCAGCAAGGGTGTTCACTACTATGGGTTCCACCTTTTATATTGATAGTTCTATTGCCATGTTGCCCCTGAGTGAAAAGTTTTCCGCAAGGCTGCCGGTATTTACCAATTTTCCATCTGATAAAAAAGTTCTTTTAAAAGCAGACAGCAATTTGCTGAGGGATATTCTAACTATCAGTACAGCGATCAGGGAAGATTCATTTTATATGGCAATGATCGACCAGGTGGATATTACTGCTCAACGCACATTTGAAATGATTCCCAAATTTGGTAACACCATCATCGTATTTGGCGATGCAAAAAATGCGGCGGAAAAATTAGGCAAGCTCCAGTTATTTTATAAAGAAGTAATGCTAAAGGCAGGATGGAATAAATACAGTGAAATAAATGTACAATATAATAAACAGGTGGTTGCAAAACGAAAAGGCGCAGGCGAGGTAAAGGCAGATTCGCTCCGCACTCTGCAGCTGATGAAGGTAATAGCCGAAAATGCGGAAAGGCTGGCAGGCGATTCTCTGCAAATGATTGTACCCGATAATGAACACAATACTACCAACAATAATATTATCCAGGAATCCATTGAAAGAGATGATAATAATCCACCAGGCAATACCATTGAAGAACCAGCGCCACAAAGTGTTATTACAAATGAAAAACCGGCACAACCTGATCCTGCAAAGGTTTCGGTGCAAAAGCCAGTACCGGCTACTGCTAATCAACCGGCGACAGTGATAAAAAAGCCGGCGGTTGTAAAGCCAGCTAATACCAGTGAAAAACCAATTATTAAACCAAAGCCCGCTGATACAAGAAAGCCAAAACTATTGATGCCAAAACCATTGACAAAAAAGCCGGGAGGAACAAATGAATACGAAAATTGAAGCCCCTGATCACCCATGTGGAACAGAGCAGGAGCATAGAAATAGAAGGATCTTTTATGGTAGGGAAAACTGACATCATAAAACAAAAGAATAAATGGATTGAAGCTGGGAGAAGTATTTCTAAACAGGAATAAGGTAAAGGTTATAAAAAACCAGTAAACCCTATCCGGAAAACAGTAAACTTTTAAAACACACACACAAACATACAACTATGACTCACGAACAAAACACAACAAATGATAGCGGAGTGGTGAACGCCAACCCCGTTATTGTTGGCCTGGACATTGGCACTACCAAAATAGCCGCCATCGCCGGACGAAAGAATGAATACGGCAAGCTGGAGATACTCGGCTTTGGCCGGGCCAACAGCAATGGCG
>JBDTVX010000080.1:0-16035 GCA_040007015.1 Ferruginibacter sp.
AAAAAAGTAGGTCCAGCGGGTTTTATTCAGAAATTGGGTAATGTATAAAATTGCCGACAATATGATACAATCGAGGCCAATCGTATACAAAACAAAGGAGCTGGTCCATAATTTTTTGTTAATCGGAAAACTGAGATCCCAGGAGTAGCCGAGGAATATGAGTACCACACCCGATAATAGTAAAACGCTTAATCCTTCATAACTATTTCCTTTCTGCTGAATATGTCTTCCAACTAAATAACCGCCCACTACATTACCGATAGCAGGTAAGGTACTCAATAACCCTTCGGGATCAAAAGCAACACCTTCGCCATGGTATAAATGCTTGTCGCCCAACAACCAGCGATCAATGCGCAGCACAGCATTTCCTTCTAAACTTAATGGAGCAACAGGATGCCCCCATATATATAACGACCACCAGTAGACGAATAATAAAACCACGCTGATGATCAGGGCAGTCTTTGGTTTTAGATAATACAACATAAGTGAAGCGATACCATAACAAAGCGCAATTCTTTGTAATACACCAAACACCCTGGTTTCACCAAAAGGAAATCCAACCACCTGGTTATGAATATCCATCTTCACAAACGGGAACCAATACATCAGGTATCCCAGCAAAAAGATCATAAATGTTCTTCTGAATATCTTCCACAACACTTCGCTTTGTTTCATGTTGTTCCATTTGATCATTACAAAACTCATCGCATTCCCCACGGCAAACAGAAAAGAGGGAAATACAAGATCTGTAGGTGTAAATCCGTTCCAGCGGGCATGTTGTAACGGTGAAAAACTGGTAGGACCACCGGGCGTATTTACAATGATCATGAAACAGATGGTCATGCCCCGGAAAACATCCAGCGCTAAAAAACGTTTTGGAACAATACTCATATTTGCAGATTGTGTACTCAAATTAGGGAATTAATTTCAAAATACTGCGGCACAAATTTTATCTTTTTTCATGGGATTGACCACATAGGCACGTAGAACACATAGAAGAACAAGCGTAATTGAAAAAAGATGCAGTGGCAATAAAATCTATGCTTCCTATATACCTATGTGGTCAAAAATAGAAGACACCATCATAAGCGAGCGGGGAAACAATAGCTACTGAAGTAAGGTATACAATTAAGCGCTGATAAGGATCATACAATTTTTCGACGGCTGTCACCCGGTTGTAAAACAAGTTGCCACATCTTTGTGGCAGTGCGTATCTTAAATATTAATGAATCTTATAAAAATAAATAAAACGATACCGGTAAGTTGCTTTCATTGTGGTGAACAATGTGATGATAACATTGAAATGGATAGCAAAAAATTTTGTTGCGAAGGTTGCAAACAGGTCTATCTTTTGCTAAATGAAAACAATCTTTGCACCTATTATAATTTTGATAAGGGCCCCGGTATAAAAGTAAAAGGGAAATTTGCCTCCGAAAGGTTTGCTTACCTCGATGATGCCGGAACGGTAAAAAAACTGGTACAGTTTACCAGCGATACCCAAACCAATGTAACTTTCAGCTTACCGCAAATGCACTGCTCCTCTTGCGTTTTTCTGTTGGAGAACCTGCAACGCATTGAACCGGGGATCACAAAATCCAGAACTAATTTCCAACGGAGGGAAGTGTTCATTATTTTTGATCCGGCACAAATTTCTTTGCGGAAAGTGGTAGAGCTATTGGCTTTTATTGGCTACGAACCATCCATTAGTTTAAAAGACAGCACCCAAAAAAAAGCTACCGGTTTCAATAAAAAACAACTCTATAAAATTGGTGTGGCCGGTTTTTGCTTTGCCAATATCATGATGCTTAGCTTCCCGGAATATTTTTCATCCGGTAATATTGAACAGCCCGGGTTAAAGGCAACCTTTACCTGGCTGAATTTATGTTTATCATTGCCCGTATTATTTTTTAGCGCCTCCGGGTTTTTTATTGCCGCCGGGAAAGGCCTTCGGCAAAGGGTTTTAAATATTGATGCACCCATAGCATTGGCCATACTCGTAGCTTTCAGCAGAAGTTATTACGAAATTATTTCAGGAAATGGCGCCGGGTGGCTTGATTCCGGAACAGGCATCGTTTTTTTTATGCTGGTAGGCAGGTGGTTCCAGGATAAAACATACGATTCTTTTTCTTTTGACAGGGATTACAGATCCTATTTTCCTTTGGGTGTTAGCATCATAAAAAATGGGTTTGAAAAAAATGTACCTGTTACGCAACTTAAAAAAGGAGACTGTATCATTATACGCAACGAAGAAATGATACCTGCAGATGCGGTGTTAATAAAAGGCAATGCCAACGTAGATTATAGTTTTGTAAGTGGCGAAAGTTCGCCGGTGCGAAAAAGTAAAGGCGAGCTGATTTATGCGGGTGGCAAACAATCCGGCAACGCAATTGAACTGGAAATTGTAAATGAAGTTTCTCAAAGTTATATTACTCAATTATGGAACAACGATGTTTTTAAACATCAAAAGAATATTGAAAGATCATACATTCACCCCTGGAGCAGGTATTTTACAATGGTACTTTTTTCTATTGCTATTGTTGCTGCTTTATATTGGTCAATAACGGATACTTCAAAAGTATTGCCTGTTGTTACAGCGGTATTGATTGTTGCCTGTCCTTGTTCGCTGTTGTTATCTGCCACATTTACTTACGGCAATATGTTACGTATTTTTGGTAAAAATAAATTGTTCCTCAAAAATGCGGGTGTCGTTGAGAGCCTGGCAAAAACAGACACGATCGTCTTTGATAAAACAGGCACTATTACGAAAAATCATTCATCTGCAGTAATCTATAAAGGCACGCCGCTTACAAAAAAAGAACTGGCTGCAGTACAGGCCGTTACCAGGCAATCGTCTCATCCGCTCAGTAGGATAATCACTCACAATTTATTTACATACAGTAACGATCAACTATTAACCGTTGATAGCTTTAAAGAATTTACGGGAAAAGGAATAGAAGCAACAGTAAACGACATGCAGGTGAGAATTGGCTCCGCTTCTTTTGTAAATGAATATTACGATTCGGCCGGGTACGATACCGGGTCTCATATCCATGTATTGCTCAATAAGGTACACATGGGCGCATTTATTATCAGTAATGAATACAGGCCCGGTATCAAAGCCGCCATTCATTCATTGCAACAAAAAGATTATCAGCTACACCTTTTATCGGGCGATAATGACGCAGAAAAAAATCCCCTGGCAAAACTGTTTGGTACGACAGGCGATGTTCGGTTTAGCCAGTCGCCCCAGGACAAGCTTGACAAAATAAGGCAACTGCAGTCCCTGCATAAAAAGGTGTTGATGGTCGGCGATGGCCTCAATGATGCCGGCGCCCTGATGCAAAGTGATACCGGGATCGCTGTAAGTGATAGTACTTCGCAATTCTCTCCTGCCTGCGACGCCATTATCGATGGCAGTAAAATTGGTATGATCCACCGGTTTTTGGCATATGCAAAATCGGGTAAAAAAATTGTGGCGGCGAGTTTTATTCTTTCCATTGTTTACAATATTGCCGGACTTTCTTTTGCAGTGCAGGGAACGCTTTCTCCTATTGTGGCTGCGATACTGATGCCTGCAAGCAGTATTAGTATTGTATTGCTGGTAACCCTGTTATCTACTTTGAGTGCGCGGAGAATTGGCCTGAGTTAGTCTATGGGTGATTCCTGTAGATTCATACGCTTATCTCCCATCCGCTTCCTGAAAATGTTAATTTTTTTTTGTGGCCAGCATTTGTTTTTCATGGCAGCATCGTACCGCCGCAACGGGCCTCCCTTGTACTGCATTCCAATATGGATCTTTTATTGACGGAGAGTAGCCGTTGCTGTTATTACGCTCAAATGAGGATATTACCAGGATATGCGTTGTTGTAATAGTAGTGTATAATGGCCCCTGCCAGGGCGCCAGTGGCTGTTTTAAGAGCAACAATTGACCGTTCACAACTCACCTTTCTTCATGACCAAAATCACACACTGTTCGGATAGTCATCATATTTTGAAGTATTGCATAACGATAAATTTGCTCTAACTAAAATTCATTTCCATTGAGTGCACTATTTGTATTGATCGGCATCAGCATCATTGTAGCAGGCAGTTTTTTAACCGCCTTTTTGTGGAGCGTTGGTGACGGGCAATACGATGACGATTATACGCCCTCCATAAGAATACTTTTTGACGATGTCAGCGCGCCGGTAATAACAGGTATTTCAAAAGAATCGCTGGACCAAAACAAACAGCAAACAGCAAACGATAAACAGTAAACCAACGCATATGCAGGTAGAAAAATTTTATTATGATAACAGGAGTGTAAAAAACTTTGCTTTTGCTACCATTATCTGGGGAGTGGTGGGGATGCTCGCAGGATTATATGCTGCCCTGCAGTTGGTTTTTCCTTCATTAAATGTAAGCCAGTATGCTTCATTCGGCAGGATCCGTCCTTTGCATACCAATGCGGTCATTTTCGCTTTTGTAGGCAATGGTATTTTTATGGGTGTCTACTATTCATTACAGCGCTTATGTAAAGCGAGGATGTATAGCGATATGCTGAGTAAGATACATTTCTGGGGATGGCAGCTGATCATTGTTGCCGCCGCCATTACGCTGCCGCTGGGCTATACGGCCGGTAAGGAATATGCTGAGCTTGAATGGCCCATTGATATTGCCATTACCCTTATGTGGGTGGTATTTGGCTGGAACATGTTTGGTACCATTTTAAAAAGAAGGGAAAAACATTTGTATGTTGCCATTTGGTTTTACATCGCAACATTTGTTACCGTAGCGGTATTGCATATTGTAAACTCGATGGAATTACCCGTAACCCTTTTTAAAAGTTATTCGCTGTATGCCGGTGTACAGGATGCCCTGGTGCAATGGTGGTATGGCCACAATGCGGTAGCCTTCTTTTTAACAACCCCCTACCTGGGATTGATGTATTACTTTTTGCCAAAGGCGGCTAACCGCCCGGTTTATTCCTATAAACTTTCCATCATACACTTTTGGGCCCTCATATTCTTATACATCTGGGCAGGCCCACATCACCTGTTGTATACCGCATTACCTAACTGGGCCCAATCACTGGGGGTGGTATTTTCCGTAATGCTTATTTTCCCAAGCTGGGGTGGCATGATCAATGGCTTACTTACACTGCGTGGCGCATGGGATAAGGTAAGGGATGATGTGATCTTAAAATTTATGGTGGTCGCTGTTACTGCCTATGGCATGGCTACCTTTGAAGGTCCGCTGTTATCGCTTAAAAGTATCAGCGCCATCAGCCATTACACCGATTGGATCATTGCTCATGTGCATGTTGGTGCGTTGGGCTGGAACGGTATGTTAACCTTTGGCATTTTGTACTGGCTGATTCCAAGAATATTTAATACACCCCTGTACTCCAAAAAATTAGCCAACCGTCATTTTTGGTTGGGCACACTGGGCATTATTTTTTATGCCGTACCGATGTATTGGGCAGGCTTTACACAGAGTGCTATGTGGAAACAATTTACAGAAGCCGGTCAGTTGAAATATACATTTCTTGAAACAGTTACTTACATGAAACCATTTTATGCCATGCGTTCCCTGGGTGGCACATTATATTTAATTGGAACCTTATTAATGGTATACAATATTTATAAAACGGCAAGGGCCGGTAAACTGGTTGCCAATGAAGCGGCAGAAGCAGCTCCGCTGGAAAAAGTATACACCCCTCATAAAGGCGAGCACTGGCACAGGTGGATCGAGCGGAAACCAGTGCAATTAATGGTATTCAGTTTAGTGGTAATACTGATTGGGGGCGCTATTGAAATGATACCCACATTCATGATCAAATCAAATGTACCTACCATCAGTAGTGTAAAACCTTATACGCCGCTGGAGTTACAGGGCCGGGATATTTATGTAAGGGAAGGCTGCTATACCTGCCACTCGCAAATGATACGCCCCTTCCGCAGTGAAACAGAGCGCTATGGTGAATATTCAAAAGCAGGGGAATTTGTATACGATCATCCATTTCAATGGGGCAGTAAAAGAACCGGGCCTGATCTTGCAAGGGAAGGTTCCGGCAATCTTAAAAAAACAGACGGATGGCACTTCCGGCACTTCAGGGAACCCTCTTCCATGAGCGAAGGGTCTATCATGCCGTCTTATGCTTTTATGTTAAAGGATAACCTCGATACCACCACTACAAAGGCTAAAATAAATGCGATGAGAACATTGGGCGTGCCATATGAAAAAGGGTTTGAAAATATTGCCAATGCTAACCTGATGGAACAGGCCGGCCGCATTTCCGATAACCTGAAAACAGACAGCATCAAAGTATCGCCCGGTAAAGAAGTTATTGCACTCATCGCATACATACAGCGTATGGGAACAGATATTAGTAATCAACCCGCAAATAAATAAGCCATGTATAGATTTATTAAACAGTACACCGAAAAAATGGATCATGCTACTATTTATCCGATGATCTCCCTGTTTATTTTCTTATTATTCTTTGTGGTATTACTGGTATTGGTAAACAAAATGGATAAGCAAAAGATCATTGAATTATCAAATATACCGTTAGACAAAGATGAAACAACCAACTCAACCAATTAAAAAGCCTCGTATGTTTTTACAAAATTACATGCATAAAAAAATAATCATTACAGCATCGACTCTATTGACAGGCTTTACCTTGATGGCGCAGGATGCACCAGCGATAAAGACAGCAGCACCGGGGATTAATTTATTAGCAACCCTGTTTATCATCACTGCCATTGTACTGATTTTTGTAATATACGGATTGGGCCAGGTGCTTATCGTGCTTTCCCGCCAGTTACTCGACAAAACTAAAGCAGTTTCAAAAATAGCCACGCTTTCGCTGTTGGTTATTTTATCATTGCTTTCTCAAAATGGATTGGCACAGGAGGGAGCGCCAGCAGAAATTGTAAATGTGATTCCAAATTATGGAGGCCTTTCTGCAACTTCATTTTATTTTTTAGTAGCCGTTGTGGCAATGGAAGTCATTGCTATTTTATTTCTCTTTTTTTCTATCCGGAGCATCTACAAAGAATTGATGCCCGAAAAGGCAGCGGCCATAGTAAAGGAATCCAAACTGGCTGCTTTATGGGTAAAGCTCAATAGAAAACTTACAAGGGCCATTCCAATAGAGCAGGAAGCGGATGCATTGCTCGACCATAACTATGATGGCATACAGGAACTGAATAATGCGTTGCCACCATGGTGGAAATATGGCTTTATCATCACTATTGGCTTCGCGCTTGTTTACCTGTTAAATTATCATGTATTGGGCAACGGTAAAAACCCAACAGAAGAATATGTGGCCGAAATGGACAATGCCAAAATTGAGAAAGAAGCATACGAGGCAAAAAACAAAGATAAAATAGATGAATCAAAAGTACCCATGGCTGATGCCGCAGGTGTAAAAAATGGGAAAGAGTTTTTTATGGCCAACTGCATCGCCTGTCATGGCTCCAAAGGCGAAGGTGGCGCCGGCCCTAACCTTACGGATAATTACTGGCTGCACAAAGGATCATTGAATGATATTTATAATACTATCAAAAAAGGATACCCGGATAAGGGAATGCAATCATGGGCCATAAAATTTAATCCAAAAGAAATCAGCGAACTGGCCAGTTATGTTACCACGTTAAAAGGTACCGATCCTCCCGGGGCCAAAGCTCCCCAAGGCGACCTGTACACCGTGCCGACCGCTGCCGGTCCTTCACAAATAACAAGACCTGGCGAACAGGTGGCGGTAAAATAATAATATGTCGTTAGTGCAAAATATTCCTGTTAAAGAATCGTTCCGGGACTCGGTTGCTACCATCAGCAAAGAGGGTAAGCGGAATTATATTCACCCGAAAAAGCCGGTGGGTAAATTTTATAATTTACGTACCTGGTTCAGTATATTTTATCTTCTCCTGTTTTTTACACTGCCATTTATTAAAGTAAATGGCGCTCCATTCCTGATGATCAATATCCTGGAACGCAAATTCATTTTGTTGGGGCTTATTTTCTGGCCACAGGATTTTTTTATTTTCGGAATAGGAATGGTAACGTTCATCGTATTTGTCATTTTATTTACAGTAGTATTTGGCAGGATTTTTTGCGGCTGGGCTTGTCCGCAAACTATTTTTATGGAGATGATTTTTAGAAAGATCGAATACTGGATAGACGGGAATGCCGGGCAGCAGAAACAACTGCAGGCAATGCCATGGAACGCAAAAAAAATAAGGAAGCGGAGCATTAAATTTATACTGTTCTTCCTGCTTTCGTTTATCATAGCCAATTTTTTCTTAGCCTATCTCATCAGTATGGATGAATTGATTGGGTATGTGAAAAACCCTGCCGGTCATGCAGGCACGTTTATTTCATTGATGGTATTTACCACGGTATATTTTTTTGTGTATTGGTGGTTCCGGGAGCAGGCTTGTATTGTGGTTTGCCCGTACGGACGGTTGCAGGGAGTACTGCTTGATAAAAATTCGATTGTAGTAGCCTACGATCGTGTAAGAGGTGAACCGAGGGGAAGGCTGGAGAAACAAAGCAGTCACCATCATGATGAGGGGGAAGAAAAATGTGCCGGTTGCAAAGGAAATGGGTACTGCAAAAGTTCAGCGGAGATTCCTTTGCCGGTAGTAACAACGGGTGATTGTATCGATTGTTATGCCTGCGTAAGAGTTTGCCCAACCGGTATTGATATCCGCAATGGTACACAGTTGGAGTGCATTAATTGTACAGCGTGTATAGATGCCTGTGATGCCATCATGACTGGTATTCATAAGCAAACAGGGTTAATAAAGTATGCATCTGAAAATAGTATTGCGAATGGCGTACCATTAAAATTCAGTCCGCGAATAAAGGCCTACACGGCTGTACTGGCGCTGTTAATATCATTGCTGGTATTTCTACTGGTCAGCAGAACCGATCTTGATGCCACCCTGATGCGTACGGCTGGCATGACCTATACTTCTTTACCCGGTGGGAAAATTGAAAACTTGTACAGTTTAAAACTGGCCAATAAAACACATAAGGATATTGCCATTAGTTTAAAGCTCGAAAATATTGCGGGGGAAATTACCATAGTGGGCAGCAGCAACCTGGTGGTGAAGCACGAAGACTACAGCAATTTGCAATTCTTCGTAAAGCTGAACAGGAATGATGTAAAAGGATGGAAAACACCGCTGGAGATAGGTTTGTATCAGGGCAATAAAAAAATAAAAAGCATCTCCGCGAAATTTATCGGGCCGGAAGTATATGAGTAAAGAGTAATGAGTGATTCACAAGTGACGAAATAAAATTAGTACAAATAAAATCTTGGTTATGAACTGGGGGTATAAAATAATCGTAGTGTATGCAGTGTTTGTTGCAGGGATGTTATTACTGGCTTATAAATCATCTAAGCAGAATATTGAACTGGTAACAGAAGACTACTATGCTAAAGAACTGGTTTACCAGCAAAAGATTGATGAAACCAAACGCACTGCTTTATTATCAGCGCCGGTAAATATTAATGTAATCCATCATGAACTGACCATTCATTTTCCGAAAGACTTTACGTCAAAAAAAATTACCGGGGAGTTCACATTGTACTGCCCTTCTGATGAAAAAAAAGATATGCACCGGCAATTTACTGTAACTGATACTGCTGTTAGTATTACAGTGCCGGGTAACTACCTGGGGTTGCATTATGTTAAAATTAACTGGAGCGCCGGGGGAGTAAATTATTATTACGAACAGAAAATAATTATATAATCATGACAACTATATTTTTGGCGGCATTAACATTGGGCATGATCGGAAGCTTTCATTGCATTGGCATGTGTGGCCCGCTGGCATTTTCACTGCCATTGAGCGATAAAAGCGAAATTGCAAAATTTACCGGCAGCCTGTTATATAATACCGGCAGAATTGTTACCTACAGCGCTTTGGGTTTATTATTCGGACTGGCCGGAAAAAGCTTTTCAGTGTTTGGCTTTCAGCAAGGGTTGTCCATTACCGCGGGAATAGCCATTTTATTCTTCCTGTTCATTCCCAAAAGGTGGACCGCAAATAGCCGAACGAATAATATTTTTTCGATATACACTAATAAAATAAGAGCAATCCTCCGTGGATTATTTTTTAAAAAAAATTACCGTTCCTTATTTGCAATCGGGTTATTAAATGGCCTGTTGCCATGTGGATTAATCTATATGGCTGTCGCAGGCGCCGTAGTCTTCGCCGATCCTTTTAAAAGCGCCGGTTTTATGGCTGCGTTTGGACTGGGTACTTTACCCGTAATGTGGAGCGTATCTTTCTTTGGTAATTATATTGGGATCAGGCTACGCCAAAAAATACGAAGCGCCTATCCCATTATGATGGGGCTGATGGCTGGCCTGCTAATTATAAGGGGGATGGGTTTGGGCATACCGTATGTTAGTCCCGCAATACATCACAATACATCCGAAGTGCAAATTTGCCACCCGGTTGTTCAAAATACGCCCCATGAACTTAGATAAAAACCCTCTTTTGAGCAAAATAAAAAATGCGGAACAACCAAAGACCGGGTGGAACAAAACCGAGCAGTTTTTACATGAAAATGCAACATGGAAGCGTGTGCTCAGTTATTTTATCCAGGAAAATAATTTTTTAAAAAACAAGTTGAGTGTGGTGGTAGACAGGGAGACCGATAAATTATTTATAGCCCATGCCGAACAGTTCCAAAATGAATTTATACTAAAAGATGAATGCATGCTTGACATCGGGAATGATATTAAGAGGCAGGAAAACGATCTTCAGCAGGCATCTGAACAAATAGCTGCACCGGATCATAAAACCTGTAAGATGCAGAAAAAACTGCGCAATGAAATGTCTAATCTTGAAAAAGAATGCTCCAATTTAAAAATCCAGTTTAATAAATACCTGCTCTCTATCGAATAGAATACTAATTAAGCAAGGCTGCCAGGCGTTTTTCATCAAGGATGATAATTGAACCTTCTTTGATGTCAATTAATTTTTCACTTTTGAAATCACTTAGGGTCCGTATCATTGATTCGGTAGCTGTGCCGGCGATATGGGCCAGGTCTTCCCGTGAAATATGAATGGAAAATTTTCCTTCCTGATCTTTAGTATATTTTTTTTGTAATAATACCAATGCTTCGGCCACCCGTTTGCGTAAAGAGTTGTAGGCGATCCCTACCAATTGCTGTTCCCTGTCGGTTACGCTTTGAGCCAGCAGCTGAATAAATTGTTGCGCAACATTTTTGTTGGCCCGCAATAAAATTTCAAACTCTTCCTTGGCTATCATGGCTACCGTGGTATCTTCAATTGCTTCGGTGGTTTCTTTATATACCGTGCCTTCCAGTATAGCAGTATAGCCAACATAATCACCCTCTCCAAAAAGGCCAACGGTTAATTCTTTTCCGTCGTCATTTGTTTTAAAGGTTTTTACTTTCCCCTTTTGTATATAAAATAATCGTAAGGGATGATTACCTTCTGAATAGATCAGCTGTTTCTTTTTATAAAAATTAGCGGCGCTGTTTTCTACCAGGTCTTGCAACGCTTTAATATTTCCGGTTTCATCAGTTAACTGTTGTTGGTTGGCTGCTTCAAAATTCTTCTGCAACAGGGCAGCCTTTTTTATCCGGCGCTCAATAGCGGTTAATAATTCTATATCACTGAATGGCTTGGTAATGTAATCGTCCGCGCCCATTTCCATTCCCTTCCTAAAGTCGCCCCGTTCTGCTTTGGCGGTTAAGAAAATAAAAGGGATACTTTTTAATGTTTCATTTTTTTGCAGCAAATGCAATACACCGTAGCCATCCAGTACCGGCATCATTACATCGCATATGATCAGGTCGGGGGTGTGTTCCAAAGCTATCTCCACGCCTAATTTACCGTTGGGGGCAGTATCCACTTTATAATTGGCGAGCTCAAGGATCTCCGCTGTATTCTCTCTTATCTCATCATTATCTTCAATCAGTAAAATACGCTGCATAAAAAAATACATTTAATAATTACAAGATAAATAGTTATTACATATCTACAGTATGAATGTCAAAAATAATGGTAAAGGACGTGCCTTCTTCCAACTCACTTTTAAAGTCAATATGGCCATTCATTAATTCAACATATTTTTCCACGATATGTAATCCTAAACCGGTGCCCTGTATATTGGTTGCATTGGCGCCCCGGAAAAAGCGTTCGAATAAATGCTCCTTATCTGCTTCCGGGATACCAATGCCACTATCTTTTACCTTTAATAAAATATGGGTATCATTTAACTCGCTGCTTACATCTATATTGCCATTTTCCGGGGAGAACTTTATTGCGTTGGAGAGTAAATTGATCATCACGTTGCGAAAAAGGAAAGGATCAAGCTGCACTACCTGGCCGCCCTGGTGGTGATAAGTAATTTTTTGCCCCTTCTTAAAAAGGCCGCCTAATTCATTGCAAACCGTATTGACAAATTCCTTGATGTCAAACCGGGTGAAATGGGCAACAACTTTACCATCTTCTATTTTACCGATGGATAGAAAGTCATTTAGAATATCGGTGAGGTTATTTACGGCAGATTTGATGCGGTTGATATGTTTATCCCTTTTATCCTGCTCCTCTTCTTTTAAATATTTTGATACCAGGGAGGCGGAGGAAAGGATCGTACTTAAAGGCGTGCGAAACTCGTGGGATGCCATTGAAACAAACCTGCTTTTTAGATCACCCAGTTCTTTTTCCTTGCTGAACGCTTTTTGCAATTCTTCTTTTGACAACTCCAGTTCTGTGAGCGTTTTATTTAATTGACTGGTCCGTAACCCAACCTGCTGTTCAAGATCATTATTGAACTGTTCGATGCGCCGGTTAATAATCGCGAGTTGTTCTTTTTGTAATATTGTCGCATTCTCAATTTCCTTTCTTTTGGTAATATCGCTTACAAAAGCAATTACGAAAGATTCCCCGCCCGCTTCATAATTATTTAAACTGACTTCAACCGGAAACTCTGAACCGTCTTTTCTTGCAGCAAACAAATCCATCCCTAAACCCATGGGTCTTCGTTGGGGCTTTTCTATGTATCCGTTTCTATCCTGCACATGGGCGTGGTGAAAACGACCGGGTATCAGGTACTCTATTTTTTTACCGATCAGGTCGATTGCATCCTGATATCCAAATTGAGAAAGCAGGAAAGAATTTGCCAGTATTATTTCCGCTCTTTCATTAACGACCAATATGCCAATGGAAGCAAATTGAAACAAGGCTTCAAATTTTATTTTTTCTGCTGCTAACCTTAGCTCGGGAGTTGGCATTTGTACTATAAGCTTTTTGCAAAAGTAAAGTATCTTCTCTTGTAGAAGCAGTTTAAAATGTTTCCACACTTATCATGACTATTTTTTTACTCCACGAATGCACCAATGATCCGGGGGAATATAAATTTTTTGCATTTCCTGCCGGATGACTGGTCTGGCAGCACTAGTAGGGCATGCATACATTTGCGGTAAAATATTTTTTTAAACAAGTTCCTGGTTTCGATGTTTAAATCCTGCTCACGATTGAGTAAGCACTTTTCTTTAATTTGGTAGTTTATAAGCCCTTAATTATGAAAACAGAAAAATTATTACTTCCCAATATTGCTGTATGTGTTGTATTGGACCTGCTGGGTATGGCCAGCTATCTATTCCCGGTGTTGGGTGAATTTTCGGATATCGTATGGGCTCCCATATCAGCATTGATTTTTAACAAACTTTTTGGGGGCCGGCTTGGATTAATCGGTGGCGTATTAAATTTCATTGAAGAGATCGTTCCATTTACAGATATTATACCTTCTTTCACCATTGCCTGGTTTATCCGTAAACATGCTATGGAAAAAAATGCTAATGTGATAATGTGAAAATACGAAAATGTGAAAATGGATCAGCGCTGAAGGCCAATCCAGACTATTATCTGGTATTATTAGTTATTGTATGAATTTTCATGGATCACTTACCCCTTTTTTATTGAGCAAGGATGAATTAATTTGCACAAAATCATTACAAGTGGCATTCAATCTTCAATCACCATATGCGCCTGCAGGCGATCAGCCCGATGCGATCAGTAAATTGACCGAAGGCATCCTGGACGGGGAGCAATACCAGACATTGCTTGGTGTAACAGGTAGCGGTAAAACCTATACAATTGCCAATGTTATTCAAAATGTGCAGCGGCCAACACTGGTGCTTACACACAATAAAACATTGGTGGCGCAATTGTACGGCGAATTCAAACAATTTTTTCCCGATAACGCCGTAGGCTATTTTGTAAGTTATTATGACTATTACCAGCCGGAAGCATATATGCCTGTCAGTAATACATATATTGAAAAAGACTTAAGCATCAATGAAGAACTGGACAAGCTCCGGCTGCAGGCAACCGCCCAATTGTTAAGCGGCCGGAGGGATATCATTGTTGTGGCAAGCGTAAGTTGTATCTATGGTATGGGTAATCCAACCGAGTTTGAAAACGGAATCGTAAGGATACAAAAGGGGCAGATCATTTCCCGCCAGGGTTTTTTACATTCCCTGGTAAATAGCCTGTATAGCCGTTCGCAGGGAGATTTTACAAGGGGCACTTTCCGGGTAAAAGGAGATACAGTGGATATTAATTTGCCTTACGTGGATTTTGGATATCGTATTACATTTTTTGGTGATGAAATTGAAACCATTGAAACACTGGAGTTAGCTAGCAGTAAACGTATAGGCTTAGTGGACAATGCCGCCATTTTTCCCGCCAATTTGTACCTGGCACCAAAGGATATTATGCAGCAGGTGATTTACGAGATACAGGACGAGACTGCTGCGCAGGTGGAGTATTTTAAAAACAGCGGTAAATTTATCGAGGCGCAACGATTGAGCGAAAGGGTAAATTATGACCTGGAAATGATCAGGGAGCTTGGCTATTGCAATGGTATTGAAAACTACTCCCGCTTTTTTGACAGGAGAAAGCCAGGTACAAGGCCATTCTGCCTGCTGGATTATTTTCCAAAAGATTTTATTTGCATCGTTGATGAAAGCCACCAGACCATTCCCCAGGTAAGTGGCATGTACGGTGGAGACAGGAGCAGGAAACTTAT
The DNA here is from genome assembly GCA_040007015.1 of Ferruginibacter sp. Classification (GTDB taxonomy): domain Bacteria; phylum Bacteroidota; class Bacteroidia; order Chitinophagales; family Chitinophagaceae; genus Ferruginibacter. Next base: position 15,074 of record JBDTVX010000080.1, read on the forward strand.
CCTTGTTGATTACGGTTTTCGTTTGCCCAGTGCCTTGGATAACCGGCCGCTCAACTTTCACGAGTTTGAGAATATGGTCAATCAAACGATTTTTGTAAGCGCCACACCAGGGGATTTCGAACTCGAAAAGACCGGGGGTGTAGTGGTAGAGCAGGTGGTGAGGCCCACGGGATTGCTGGATCCCCCGATTGAGATACGCCCTTCCATCAACCAGGTAGACGATCTGCTGGACGAGATCGATAAAAGAATAAATATGGGCGACCGGGTATTGGTAACTACCCTTACCAAACGGATGGCGGAAGAGATGGATAAATACCTGCACCGCATTAATATCAAAAGTAAATATATACATAGCGAGGTGCACACCCTGGAAAGAATTGAGATATTAAGGGAACTGCGTTTAGGTATCATTGATGTATTGGTAGGTGTAAACCTGTTAAGAGAAGGCCTTGACCTGCCGGAAGTGTCCCTGGTCGCCATTATGGATGCTGATAAGGAGGGTTTTTTGCGCAATGAAAGAAGCCTTACCCAAACTGCAGGCAGGGCAGCCCGCAATGTAGATGGGCTGGTGATATTTTATGCAGATAAGATAACGGAAAGTATGCAAAAGACCATTGACGAAACCAGTCGAAGAAGAGATAAACAAATAGCCTACAATATTGAGCATGGCATTACACCAACCACGATCATCAAAAGCAAAGAGCAGATCTTCGCACAGGGATCTGTGTTAGATGTAAAAGGATATGATCCATCCAACCCTTATTCCATTGCCGCAGATCAGGATATCGTAACCGTAGCCGCGGAAGAGCAGGCGGTGTATAAAACCATCCCGCAAATAGAGAAAGCCATTGCTAAAACAAAAAAGGAAATGGAAAAAGCCGCCAGGGATATGGATTTTATGGAAGCGGCAAGGCTAAGGGATGAAATGTTCCGGATGCAAAAGGAGATGGAGGGGATGAAAG
>JBDTVX010000081.1:0-16000 GCA_040007015.1 Ferruginibacter sp.
TTAAAGGAATAAAATCAGCAACCTGGTTATGACTATTGTAAAAATTTATTCCTTTGTTGGTGCCTACCCAAACAACCCCTGTATGGTCGCTATAAATAATGTTGGTGCCGCCGTTCAATATACTGGAAGGCAAAGCGGGCTGGTGCTCAATTAACGTCACTTCTTTTGTAACCGGATTGATGTCAAGGATCCCGTTCGGAGAGGCAAGCAGGATATTGCTTTTTTGTAGTTGCTTCCTTTGAACAGCCGGGTATAACTGTTGAACCGGCTTTATCTCCCTGTATCGTTTTTCATTTTCATTGTAATTGAACAATTGCCCGTTTTGAATAGAAACAAATACATTGTTAGTGGGTGAATGATATTGGATATCCATGATGCTTCCAGTGTAACCTGCACCAAAAAACTTAAATTGGCGGGAAGTCATATCTACAGAAAATAACCCGATGGTAGTGGCCAGCCACCATTCATTTTTACTTTTGCGAACAATTTTTTGAATGGAACGGTAATGGGCAAAAGACTTAAATTGCTTCTGTTGTGCAGTCTCCGGCCAGTCGTAATATGTAAATTTTTTGGTAGCCGGATTGTACATGGCAAAATCCCATACATCGGAAACAATCCAGATGCAGTTATTTTCATCCACCTCCAGATCCCATATTAAATAAGAAGGCAGGTTACCTTTATGCTCACTGCCAGTGGGCATCATGGTTTCCCACCGGTTTGTTATCGGATCATACCTATTGAGACCGGAAAATGTGGCCACCCATATGTTTCCGGATGAATCCTGCACGATATCGTTAATCGATTCATTAGAAATTGAATTACCGGAAGTTGGTTTAAACAGCAGGAATTCACTGCCATCATACCGGTTCAGCCCATTTTTGGTACCTATCCAAATGAACCCTGATTTATCTTTTAAAAAACAGGAGATCCTGTTATCAGATAAGCCATTCTCTTCGCTCAGCTTGCTAAAATAATACTGGCCCGGCAGGATATTGCATACCAGTAAAAAGAAAAAAACTCCCATAGATCTTAAAAGCAGGTATCGGCAGGTAAATAGCATTTACTAATATAGGTCTTTCTGCGTAGAAGATATATTTTTGGGTGACGCAATGGCCGGGGTTCATTGATTGCTGGTGGTATATGGGAATAATGCTATGAATTGCGTACGAAAATTTTCCTTCAAAGCCATGCCAATGAAAAATAGATCGGCATCACCGGTAACCCTCCCAGGTGGGTTTTAAAAAACAGGTACTTACTCTTTCGTCCCGGCGGGGTTTTCGCCGGAATAATATTCAATTGTGGAAGCTGTTGCGGCGAAACCCCGACGTGTAATGCTGCCCGGATTGCTACTTAAAATGGAAAGATCAAAATTATGATGGCAAAATGGATGATTCGGATAATGAAAGTCTTTGACAGGCCTATCCAAAATATACCCTGAAGGTGACCATTACGCTTAACTTTAAAATCTTACATTTGAACATCGTTCCATAAGATTCAGCATTTACAAACCACCAATAAAAAAATGGATTTTTTTAAAGCGATCTACGATTGGATAATAGGATTCTTCGGCGTGGAAGAATTTATCAAAATTATTAAATCAGGTAATTACAATTCATTTCTTACCTACAAAGGAATCGTTTCGATCCTGGGCCCACTTTTCCCGATCATCCTGGTACTGGAAATATTAATGGCTTTGGTGTATAGAAAGTTTAAAGCCATTGATTATAAAATATCCTTTTTTTCTTATGTGCTTAATTCTGTGATCGGGCGCTTTATTTCTATTGCAGCCATTATATTTTGCATTGGTGTTTTTGAAAAATACGCTGTTTTTAAATCAACATTTACCTGGTACTGGTTTATTTATGGTTATATCGTTTGGGAATTCGGGCATTTTATTTACCACTACCTGGGGCATAAGGTCAGGCTATTCTGGTGTTTACACTCTACGCATCATGCACCCCGGGCCATGAACCTGTCTGTTTCTTATGCACACTTCTTCCTGGAAGGGCCCTATGCGGATGTTATCAGAACTACGGTGTGTATTTTATTGGGGGTTAGTCCGCCCATGTTATTTGTAATTATGTTTATTGATGGTTTCTGGGGTGGTTTTATACATATTGGAGAGCATCTGGTAAAGAATGGGAAGCTGGGCTTTTTGTATAAATTTATCCTTACACCTTCACACCATCGCGTTCATCATGCTAAAAATCCACTATACATGGACACCAACTTTTGTAACCTCCTGAATATATGGGACCGGGTTTTCCGCACTTACCAGCCCGAAGAACAGGATATCGCTGTAGAATATGGCATCACCAGGAAAATGAAGCCAAACAGTTTTATTGATAGTTATTTTGGAGAGATAGGCGCCCTGGTGAAAGACGTCGGTAAAGCGCCCGGTATTAAAAATAAAATCCTGTATATCTTTATGCCGCCGGGGTGGAGCCATACGGGGGAAAGTAATACAGCCGGAAAGGTGCGCAAGGAATTTATGAAAAATTATTCGCCGTCAGGCAGTAACCGGTTTGTTGAAAAAAGCCCCGCCAAAAAGGAATAAAAATTGCCGTTAAATTGTATTAAAATTGGAATTACAGCTTCGTAGTACAATTAAAAAGATACAGATTTAATGATATCCGAACTCAGTTTTCAGGAACCAGTACCTGGATTTCCATGGGTGCAAGCTCAACAAATAAACCGGCGGCTGTGCCTGTACTAACCAATTTATCCGATTCAAAAAAATTTGCCTGGTCAATGATCGTTACCGTGCCCTCTCCGGGCGTTACCTTATTACTAAAGGCAACTTTCATTTTTTTTAATGCACGGTTCAGATCAAGATCCAGTAAGATGAATCCTTTAAAAGGGTTGGTTGGATTCGTATTGGCTGCAATCAAAACCTCCCGGTTGTTTAAAATACGCGAGAAAGCCAATATGCCGCCTTTTCCAGTTGAATCGCCAAAATCCCTGCCATTCCCCGAAACCTGCCGAAAGTATAACCTGCCGTAACGAAGGGCTGGCTCAGTAAAGCGCAATTTTGTCAATGCCTGTATTTGTTTGTAAAATATATTTTCCCCATCAAATGCGATCGGCTTCCTGCCCCAAATCGCTTCCCGCACCGATTCATTACTATCTAATACGGGGTTACCATCCGTGTCTTTTGTACCATTTAGGCCCTGTTCGGTTCCGTAGTAAATGCATGGTATGCCTTGCAGGCAAAACTGTGTAGTTAAACCGAGCAGCACCTGTTCCTCTGGGGTGCGTGGATGATTGAAGCGTTCATTCTGATCGTGATTATCCAAAAACGTAACAAAGTACCTTCCTGCTTCCGCGTGTGTGCTTAGTAAACCTTTTTCCTGCGATTTGCGATCTTTAAATATGCCGGATATTGCCTCTACCCCAATATTACCTTTGGCAACGCCGGGTAGTGCAAAGAAAAGCGGAAAATCAAGGGCGGCATCAATTCCGAAGCTATCAGTATCGGTACTGTGGCGCCCTACAAATTTTGCAATTGTTTTTTCATCATCGTAAATCTCACCAAACATAAAGAAATTTTTCTTTCCGATACTAAGTGCGAATTCACGGATCGCATTGCCAAAATTTTCCACTTTGCCGGGGGCAACATATTTTACCGTGTCTATCCTGAAACCATCAATATCCAACTTCGCAACCAGGTATTGGTAAGTACGGATAAGAATGCTTAAAACAGGATTTATACCATATTTATCGCGAAGCGCTTTCTGATCAGATGAATTTGCTTCATATTCCACAACCATCTGGCGCATTGTGCCAAAATCGCCCGTGGCAAATCCTCCGGGCCCCGGTGCGTCGGAAATCTTGTTTCCCCTGCGGCGAAAGAAATCTGCCCGCTGCAGATCTTTTGGCCAAATGGCATCATCCGGTGAAAGCGTGTCCGGAGAGGGCAGCGTATTTCTCCAATCACTTCTCGGAAACCCAAAGCCATTCAGCCACTCTATAGGCGGTTCGCTGCCAAACGGGCCGTTCATGATCGCTTCATTGGAAAAAATATTTTTTACCCCGCCGTCAATCTCATAATCAAAGGCCTCGGTGGCGTGGTTAATTACTATATCGAGGATAACATATAAGCCACGGGCATGAGCTTCTTCCACCAGTTCAATCAATTCTTTTTCAGCAGTTTCACTGGTGCCATCCGAACCAAACCTTTCATCAACGGTCATAAAGTCCTGTGTACTGTAACCATGATAATTATATGCAAAATGATCGGGTTTGGAGTTTTTCAAAACAGGTGAGATCCAGATTGCGCCTGCACCGAGGGATGCAATGTATTCAAGCTGTTGTTGCACACCTTTGAATGTGCCACCCTGCCTGAAATCAAACTTCTGGTCCCATTCTATGGCGGGAACTTTAAAAGTGGATTTAGGCTCAGATGACGGGTTATTAAAGCGGTCTGTTATCAAAAAATAGATCATGCAGTCGCGCCAATCCGTGGGTGACGGAAAGGGATAAGGAATAATTTTGGTGGTGCCATTAAGCTGCACGTTTTTTGTAGCTGAGCTATTGGCGGCATCCTGAATTTGTTTAAACGTTAGCATAGCCTCCGGGCTGAAGATGTCTGTTTGCATATTGCTTTTTTTGCATAAATAATGCGTACCTGCAACTATAGAATATTGCATGTACAAAATTTTTTTACAACATAGCAAGCAAAGCCGGGTAACACTATTTTATCTGCCGGGTTAATAGTGTGGTATGAACAGGATAAGGTCTTATTATTAATTCTTTTAAATAAAGGATTCAACAAATTTTTTGCCACTGTTGCAGGCGTTACTTCATAAACAATTTGTACGTTATTATCAAAACCCGTGAACGATCAACTATCAATAAAAAAATAATTTCAATATTCTTCCAAATCCACAATGTATTTTAAAGACGCTACAGACGAATAATGATGTATTGATGGAAAATTGTCCTGTGCTTTATAAAATTAAAAAATTCCCGGTAAAGAATCAAGACTTTTTAAAAGATGTATTTAAAAATGATTTGCAACCTTCGGATCGAACCCTGACCTGGTTTAACATGGTCGTATTTTGCAAGTTAAGGGAAACACGCCAGGCGCCAGTCTGTCCGCTTATGATGATGAAAATAATATCCCTTTTATTTTCACAGCGCTTCATCGTAATTTTGCTTGTGGTGTTTCTTACACGTATACGCTCTTATAATTCCGGGTGCATATGCAATCCCACGCCAATACGGTTCCATGCATTGATGGTGATGATCGCCATAATGATCTGCGCTGTTTTTTCTTCTCCAAATATATTGATGGCCTTTTCATATAGCTCATCACTCAGGCCATGCTGGTGTATCAGGCTAATTTCTTCGGTGATGGCAAATAATAATTGTTCTTCTTCCGTAAATACATTTTCTGCTTCTCTCCACACACTTATCAAAAAAATGCGTTGGGGTGTTTCTCCCAATTTCAATGCATCTTTTGAATGCTGGTTTACACAATAAGCGCATCCATTGACCTGGGAAGCCCTTATTTTAATCAGTTCGCGGTGGAGTTTATCAATACCCGATTTGTAAATGTACATATCCATTGCGCTCAATGCTTTGTAAGCATCCGGCTGCACTTTGGCCATATTGAATCTGGTTTTCATGATTTATTTTTTAATGATAGGTTGATTTCGATCTGTTAGTTAATGATAGTTACTTCCTGAAATTTTTATCAAAGTATGAGGAAGCCGATTTATGCACTAATCTACAAAAAATGTTTATATAACAGCATTATGTTTTATACCCTGGGGGAAGAAAAAAAGGTGCCGTTCTCCGGGACCATAATGAAAAAAATAATTTTTATTTTGTAATAAAATTTATTTTAGCATTTAAAATTTTAATATGTCAAACAAATTAAAAGGGAAGATTGCTGTAGTAACTGGCGGCACAAGCGGTATTGGATTGGCTACCGCCAGGGAGTTCGCAGCACAAGGCGCCAAAGTAGTCATCACAGGCAGGAAAAAGGATGAAGTTGAAAAAATAGCCGAACAAATAGGAGGAATGGGCATTGTATCCGACCAGGGCAAATTAGCTGATATTGATAGCCTGGTTGCGCAGGTAACAGCTGCATTCGGATCAATCGATATTTTGTTTATCAATGCAGGCATCGTGCTGTTTTCATCAATTGAAGAAGCTACAGAAGATCATTTTGACAGGATCATGAATATCAATTTTAAAGGCAGTTATTTTACATTAAGTAAATTCATTCCCTTTATCAATAAAGGAGGAGCGGTTGTATTGCTGTCATCAATCAATGCCACAACAGGGCAATCGAACTCATCCGTTTATTCAGCCAGCAAAGGGGCTTTAAATTCTTTGGTAAATGTTGCATCTACAGAACTTGCAGCAAAAGGGATAAGGATAAATGCTGTTTGCCCCGGGCCAATCAGCACAAATTTATTGGCTCCTGCCGGGCTTGATGATGCAACCGTGCAAAAATTTGCGACCGCTACTTTAAATAAAATACCATTGAAACGATTTGGAAAAGCAGAGGAAGTTGCCAGGCTGGTCACATTTCTGTCGGGCGATGATGCTGCTTTTATCACGGGATCCGGGTATGTGATAGACGGGGGCACGAATGTAAATGCCATTATTGGATAAACGCTGAGATGGGGATATTAAATTGCGTTGAAAACCATGTCTCAATATCATCCTACACATTTTAATATCCTGTCTGCCTTTTTTATGCCACCATCCGATAGCAATCGAATGCGCGAATTTTCACGAATTTTTTTTCAAAAAAATTATCTTTAATAGTGTTAATCCGACTGCTATCGGATCTCGGGAATTAAGAATCTGTGACGTAGGTGCTGTTGAAAAAAGATTTATTTGTGAGCCAGCTTTCATACTGTGCGTAGCTGAAGTACTGATGGCGGAAGTCATCCGGCGGATCAACAGTTGCAAAAATAGCATCGATGATGGTGCAAAAAATCCCGGCAAAGCTTTGCCAATTAAAATTATACTTGTTGTGTTATTTTCCTACCTTGGGAATATTGAACCAATGTTTTCATGTATTTAAGATACCCTGGCGCCTGTTTTTCAACATTACCTCATAAACTACCATTACGATCACTCATAAACATATTGCTTCCTTAAAAGCTATCCACTCTAAAGAAATAAACTTTATTTGGAAAGGGCTTTTTGAAACCATTCCTGGAAGACGCGGAGAACTAATTTCCATCACTGTTTCCAATTTGCATTCACAGTTTAAAAAAATGTTCATGAGTAATAACTCAGGTAAAATGTTTATGGGGGATAATAGCGTGTGCCTGGTATCAGTACAGGTAAATTTAAAATAAGAAATTGAAAGCATCAGTGCAAAATCGTTTAACAAGATAAATATCTTGTTATGAAGTGCATTTACTTGAGGCGTTGAAAAAATGCGACACGGAAATATATTTCGACGGCTTCATAACGTGACGACATTTCGCGAACAGGTATTGGATTGGAAGTGATGAGAAAATTGCGGCAAATCCGAAACGGCAATTCCGGATAGCGTTTAAAGAAGGTAAGGGGGTACATTTCATTTTACACGGCAAAGAAAATATTAACTTGAAATATTGGAATCGTTATACCGCATTGGTTAAATTCAACTGCGCCAGTTTCGAAAACGTGAAGGACCTGGCGTATTGGCGTAACAACCTTTTTGCCCGCGGCATCATTTACCTGCTGCCTTTTTGCATGATAGGCTTACTGCCCGGCGTTTACCTGAGTTTTATTTCGCGCCTCTACATCGTTGGCGCAGTGGATTTGCTGGCAGCTATTGCCATGATGGTAGTTGCGCTTATGCCAGGGATAAGCCAGCCGGTACGTAAGATCATATTCATAACCTGCCTTTATTTACTCAGTCTTGTGTTGCTATATTATTTGGGTTTATCCGGTCCCGGATTGGTGTACCTGCTGGCAGCCTGCATAATAAGCATCCTTATTTTTCCTACCTCATATACCTTTTGGCCTGCCTGGCTCAACACATTTATTTGCTTTCTCTTTGGTGCTGCGGTATCGCTCGGGATTACTCCATGGTCAAAATACAGCAATCATTCGCCGACTGAATGGATAGGGGTATCTTCCAACCTTGTTTTTCTAAGCTTTTTGTTCTCAGCTTTAATACCGCGGCTGTTTAGTAGTTTACAAGAGACTTTAAATAAAGAAAAAAAGCTACAGGAGGAATTAAATAAGGAACGGCAATCTTTGGAGCAAGTCCTGAACATGTTGCAGGAAAAGAATGATGAATTAAAACAGTTTGCCTATGTGGCCTCGCACGACCTGAAGGAACCTTTACGCATGGTAACTGCTTTTATGGGATTATTAAAAACCAGGTATAGCGAGCAACTGGATGAAGATGCACATATCTAAATCAATTTTGCGGTAGATGGGGGCAAACGGATGCAAAGGATGATCGATGATTTACTGGAATTATCCAGAACAGCCAACCGGAATGAGCTTTTGGTGCCGGTTAACCTGAATGATATATTTTCAGAGGTGAAACAAAATATTTTTAAACTTATTGAAGAAAGCAATGCTGAAATAATTGTAAAAAAAGAACTGCCTGTTTTGGCTGTTTACAGATCTGACATTAGCAGGCTCCTGCAAAATCTTTTATGTAACGCTATTAAGTTCAGGGAAAAAGAAATAAGCCCGGTGATTATAGTTGATGCGGAAAAAAAGGAATATGAATGGTTGTTCAGCATTCAAGACAATGGGATTGGTATTGAACAGGGAAAATTTGAAAAGATATTTGAAATTTTTACCCGTTTACATTCACAGCAAACTTTTGAAGGGACAGGTATTGGATTAGCTGTTTGTAAAAAAGTGGTTGAGCATCACGGAGGCAGGATATGGGTGGAATCGAAAGATAGGAAAGGAAGTATTTTTTATTTTACGATAAAAATTTGACGACTATAATTTTGAACAACCTGATTTTCCAATTTAAGTGTAATGGCCGGGTTAAATATTTAATTTACTTAACTGGCAAATTAACAGGTGCCAGGTAAACCGGTAGGGTGCATTCCAAATTGTTCCAATAGAAAGTAGCCGGTGCGAACATTGGCCACGGGCCAGCCCCGGTTGGTGTACCTCACCAAACGAAATAGGAGCGCCAATTTAGAATACGCCCAACCAGTATAATTCCTTTCATTTTCATTGTGTAAATTACACTGTTGAATATTCATCAACACCAAATACCAATTATGAAAAAAATATTTTTGCCAGCTCTTTTGTTATTGATCTGCACGGGTACTTTGATAACTGCATCGGCCGATGTACGTTTACCCGCGATCATTGGTAGTCATATGGTGCTTCAGCAAAACACCCAGGTAACTTTTTGGGGTTGGTGCGACCCCGGTGAAAAAATTATTATCCGTCCCGATTGGGACACTACCACTTACCATGCCAGCGGCTCATCCAGTGCAAAATGGAGTGTACAGGTTAAATCACCCGTAGCGGGCGGCCCTTACAAAATAACCATCAGTGGCCATAATTCTATTGTACTGGATGATGTAATGACAGGTGAGGTATGGGCCTGTAGCGGGCAAAGTAATATGGAAATGAATTATAGCTGGGGTTTGAAACAATACACAGCCGATGTAGAAAACGGCGCCAATAAAAACATCCGCTTTTTTCATATTCCAAGGCTGACGGCTGATTATCCCCAGGACGATACTAAAGCCATGTGGGTGGTTTGTAACGCAGAAGACCTGAAGCGTTTTAGTTTGGCAGGATATTTTTTCGGGCTAAAATTACAACAAACCCTGGGTATGCCTGTGGGGCTGATCAACGCAAGCTGGGGAGGTACGCCGGCAGAAGTATGGACACCAAAAGACTCCATAGAAAACCTGGTGATACTTAAAGAAGCTGCCGGTAAGCTGAAGGCCGCAAATGGCTGGCCCATCAGTTCCGGGGTTACATACAATGCGATGATTTACCCGATCATAAACTATGATATTGCCGGTGTTGTATGGTACCAGGGTGAAGCCAACGTTGCTACTTCCTCCACGTACACTCAGCTTCTTGGAACCATGATCAATTCCTGGCGCAAGGCATGGAAAAAAGATCTCCCGTTTTATTTTGTTCAGATCGCTCCTTTTGCAGGATATGGAAAAGGCATCTCATCGGCGTTGCTTCGGGAGGCCCAGGTAAAAACCCTGGCCATCTCAAATACAGGAATGATCGTTATTCACGACCTGGTAGATAATATCAAAGACATCCATCCCCAGAAAAAAAAGGAAGTAGGATTACGTTTAGCCAACTATGCGCTGGCAGAAGTGTATGGTAAAAAAGACCTGCCATATAAAAGCCCGCTTTATAAAAGCATGGCAATAAAGAAAGACAGGGTCATTATTTCTTTTGATAATGCCGATAAAGGATTAATGAGTAAAGGAGATACCATCACAGGGTTTTATATTGCCGGGGAGGACAAAATATTTATCCCTGCCAGCGCAAAAATAGAAGGCAATACCATTGTTGTATGGAGTAAAAATGTGAAGATGCCGGTGGCAGTACGTTTTGGATTTACAAATGACGCGATGCCAAACCTGTTTAGCAAAGAAGGGTTGCCGGTGGGTATTTTTCGTACCGATGATTGGAATGAGATTAATTGATATTTGATAGGTGGTTGTTGAATAAAAAAAAATTACGGCATGCGAACAAGGAAATCGATTAATTGAAATTACTAAAGTTGGAACACGAATATTTTTCATTTTTGCGACACAGGCCTGTCCGTTGGTCCGAGGCTCTGCAGCGGCATGCCAGGATGGAGTGTTGATATTCGGCAGTCATTTTGTCTCCGGCAAACGACCGGAGATACCTGCATCCTAATTGGAGACCTTATGTTTGTAGTTCGTTCTAAATGGGAATAGGTATTAAAAAATTTGAATAAAATAATGACTATATGATATCCAGGTACAAATACCCTGCTTTGGCTCTTTGCTTATTTTGCTTAAGCAGTTCTTCTTTGCTGATCAATACCAAAATAAATAATTCTTTACCGGCGAAGGAATTAAAACCTTATGGAAGATATGTATTGAATAACCAGCAAGATATTGAGCTGGTAAGTTCTGCGGTGCATTTTGGTTTTAGTTTTGAAGGAAAAGAGTGCCAGGTTTTTGCTTCCATAACAAATCCCAATGGCCATAACTATTTGCAATATGAGCTGGATGGTGTGTATCAAAAAAGAATTACAATTTCAGGAAGTTCCGATCAGCCAATTATGTTAGCTGCACCAAACAAAGGTACCCATACAGTATGGATATATAAAGCCACAGAAGCGCATACGGGGGCAATCCTAATACAGAAAATAACCGGCAAAAATATTAAGTCAGTGCAGGAGCCTGCTGCTCCTTTAATTGAGTTTATTGGTAATAGCATAACCTGTGGAGCTGCTGCAGATGCTTCAGAAATACCGTGTGACGCAGGTGAATACCATGATCATCACAATGCATACAATTCATACGGGCCCAGGGTGGCAAGGGCATTGGGCGCCGGGTTTATTTTAAGCAGTGTAAGCGGCATCGGTATTTACCGCAACTGGAATAGCGACGGGCCTGCGATGCCGCAGGTATACGAAAAGGTAGATTTCCAGGATAATAATCCCGCACGTTGGAATTTTGATTTATTCACTCCTCAAATTGTGAGCATAGCTTTAGGCACCAACGATTTCAGCAATGGCGACGGAATTAAAAAAAGATTGCCTTTTGATAGCGGAACTTTTGTAAATGCCTATATAAACTTTGTACAACTGGTAAAATCAAAATATCCCAATGCACAGATCGCCTTGCTTAGCAGCCCGATGCTCAATGGCAATCCAAGGCTTATTTTGCAAAACTGCCTTACCGCAGTAAAACAAAAAACAGATGCTTTACATCAACCGGGAAAATCCATAGCGTTGTATTTTTTTCAGCCGATGCAGGCACATGGCTGTAGTGGCCATCCCAATGTTGAAGACCACGCTATCCTTGCAAAAGAACTGATCCCCTTTTTTAAAAAGCTGCTGTATTAAATCAAATTTGCTATCCCGGTAACTATCGCATATTGGGTCAGGTTAAGTGTTGTTGAAAATCTCTCAAAGTTCCAAGAGACTGAATATCGGCAGAGTATATTTTAAAGAATTTGTTAGCCTGCCCTGGTTACGCAATATAACCGGGATGTTATTCATATTACGTAACTAAGGCACGCTTTTAATGCTACCATATATTTTCTACTGATATTTTGTACCTACGGCATAAGATCAATAAATAGCTAACGGTACTTAACTTGACAGTATGCCCCGATAAACCGGGGCTAACACTAAAGCTATCTGGATGCTGATTTGCTAATTCGAAAAGGGTAATTTTTTTCATCTCATTACTTTCATTTAAGCGTTCTGAGAAATTCGAGGCTTAGTGGTATCTGCTCTACAGGCTTCGGAGATTCGTCTTCTATAAAACAGTATTTGATCCCGATTTTTTTTGCTTCCTTCATGATGGCTGCAATACCTACGTCACCTTTTCCAAGCACTACATTTGATTCATCCGGAGCACGGCCGTCCTGGTTTCCTTCGGTCCCGGGCGCCCTGTCTTTTAAATGTAACAGCAGGAAACGGGTCGGATATTTTTTAAGTAAGGCAACCGGATCCTGCCCGGGATGCTTTACCCAAAATACATCCATTTCATAATTAACATACTTGGGATCGGTATTTTTCACCATATAATCAAACATCGTACCGTTGTTGTAGGCCCCAAACTCATAACCATGCGGATGATAACAAAATTTCAACCCGTTTTCAGACATCAGTTTTCCGGCTGTACTAAAAACGCCGATCGCTTTTTTTACATCTTCTATTGTAAATTCGCCTTCTTTATGAGGGATCCACGCACACATAATATACTTCGCTCCGAAAGCTTTAGCGCTGCTAATGATAGTTTGCGGATCTTTGGCCAGTTCGTTAAAATCTGCACCCCAACTCACCATCTCCAGGTTATTTTGCTGCAAAAACTTTTTATATTCTTCAACAGGAAGCCCATAAGTGCCCCCACCTTCAATTTTCGTTATTTTCCACTCTTTTATTTTAGCAAGCGTACCAGGTACATCCGTTTTAAACTGAGTTCTCAAACTGTACAGCTGTAGCCCGATTTCCTGCGCAAACATCATATTAAACGAAAGAAGTAACGCGATGCATGTAGCAATAATCGTCTTAAGAACTGGTTGAATTTTCATTGATAAAATTTTCATATTGAACAATTGAATTTGCTTTTCTTAAAAAAGTTTACACCTTTTTAAAAAGGCCTGAATTTTTTTAAGAAAACGAGGGAAAGAGTAGATAAAGTTATATGCTTTATCCCAGAAAAACTAATAGCAGGAGCCTGGTTACTAATGAATGGTTATTTTTATTTCAGGCGCAAAGAAGCGGCGACCCTGTTTATCAAATGCTATGATATCGAAGAAATACAATTCTTCTCCTTTGTGCAATCCATCAAGGATGTTTTTTTGCCACACAGGCGGAAGCGGGGTAGTGGTAAACCGATCAGCGGCGATGTCGCTTTGTTCCGAGGTTTTACCTGTTTCCTCATCTTCCGTTACACCGATCCGCTTATAAACGAATTGGTAAGAAGAGATGGCATAGTCAATATTTTTATCATCTGTAATTTTTAGTGGAAGGGCAACGAGCTGCCCGGCTTCTGTTGCATTCAATGTTATATTACCGGTAACTTTTCCGAGCCAGGTTTTTACCAGCAATTTTTTATGATTTGCCGCGGGTGGTATAACGGTCTTGGCGGGTTTTTGTGCCAGCATAGCCGTACCACTCAAAAGCATGGAGCCCAGAATTAAAAAAAGCAGGTAAAATTTCTTTTGCATCCTTCTTATTTTAAAGATAGAACGAAATTACAGGCTAAATAGTATCAAAAAATGTTAATTCAGCCCTGCCAGGCTTTCCTCAATTGTCCTGATCCTGTCCTCGGTATCCGCTTGTTTTTTTCTTTCCAGTTCAATTACTTCGGGCCGGGCGTTTTGTACAAAACGTTCATTGCTTAGCTTATTTTTCACGCTTAGCAAAAAGCTTAGCTGGTGGTGCAGGTCTTTTATTAAATCATTTTTTAATGTGGCGTTGTCCAATTGCTTTCCTGATTCAATATAGAATTTATCTTTTTCAACTGCTACTACGATGGTATTGGCAACCGGTTCATTTGTAAATTTGATGGCCGCGGCATTTACCTGTTTGCTTAAAATATTTTCAATTCCGTTGTAAGCGTTGGCAGAAGCAGTTTGGATGTGCAGTTGAATGGTGTCTTTTGGTTTTACCTGGTTTTTATTACGGGCATCCCTAAGCGAAGAAATTACCTTTTTCAATAATTCCCCCTGTTCCAAAACTTCGGTTACGGGTTGCTGATAGCCTGCCGCCTGCGTTATGCAAAGATCAACCGGTTGCTCTTTTAACAGATGAAAAATTTCTTCTGTAATGAAAGGCATGAACGGGTGCAATAACTGCATCATCTCTTCAAAAAACTCCACAGTTTTATTATACACGCCTGCTTCTACCGGTTGTTCAAATCCCGGTTTCACCCACTCCAGGTACCAGCTGCAGAAGTCGTCCCAGATCAAAGAATAAATGGTCTTCAATGCCTCACTGAGGCGGAATTGTTTCATCAATCCCTCTACTTCCCATTTAACCTGGTTCATGCGGTTGGCAAACCAGTTGGTGGCAAAGTGATGAGTGACGGGTAATGAGTGATGAGTGAGGAGTAAAGAGTCGGAGGTGGGATTTGATGAAGCGCTATTATCTTCAGACGGGTTTAAACTTTTCCTTTCAATACGGGACTGCCAGCTACGTACCAGCTTTAATGCATTCCACAACTTATTATTAAAATTCCTTCCCTGTTCCAAGGTCGCCAGGTCAAACATCAGGTCGTTACCGGCGGGTGAGGACACCATGATCCCGAATCTCACCGCATCCGCGCCATATTGATCTATCAGCGCCAGGAGATCGGGTGAATTACCCAATTGCTTACTCATTTTTCTTCCAAGCTTATCTCTTACAATGCCTGTAAAGTAAACCTCGCTGAAAGGCTTTTCACCCATATATTCAAAACCAGCCATGATCATCCTTGCCACCCAAAAGAAAATGATTTCCGGCGCTGTTACGAGGGTGTTAGTAGGGTAATAATATTTCACTTCCGCATTACCCGGGTTACTGAGTCCCTTAAACACTTCAAAGGGCCAGAGCCATGCGGAGAACCAGGTATCGAGGCAATCTTCATCCTGTTTCAACTGGGCATTGTTAATTGAATATTGGGCGTTGAACATTTCTTTTGCCTGGGCTTCATTTTCTGCTACCACATAACGGCCTTCTTCATCATACCATGCAGGAATACGATGCCCCCACCAAAGCTGGCGGCTGATGCACCAATCCCTGATATTTTCCATCCAGTAGCGATAGGTATTTTTATATTTCGGCGGATAAAATTTTATTTTATCTTCCATTACGGCTTTCAATGCAGGGCTACTTATGTCCTTCATCCTTACCCACCATTGCATACTCAGCCGGGGCTCCACTACTGTGTCGGTTCTTTCACTATAACCCACTTCGCTGATATAGTCTTCCACCTTTACCAAAAAATGCTCCGCCTCCAAACGCTGAACTATTTTTTTTCTTGCTTCAAACCTGTCTTCCCCGATAAAGATCTGTGCAGCTTCACTCAATGTGCCATCATCATTTAATATATCAATGACTTCAAGGTTGTGCTTTTGTCCGAGCAGGTTATCATTTATGTCGTGTGCAGGTGTTATCTTCAGGGCGCCGGTACCAAAATCCATCGTTACATATTCATCTGTTATAATAGGTATCCGGCGATTGATCAGTGGCACCATTGCAAACATGCCATGTAAATGTTTGTAACGTTCATCATCGGGATGAACGCAGATAGCGGTGTCACCCATGATGGTTTCCGGGCGAACGGTTGCGATGACGATTCCGTCCCCATCCCCTAAAGGCGAGTTATTC
>JBDTVX010000082.1:0-15930 GCA_040007015.1 Ferruginibacter sp.
ACACATTATCCCGCGCTTCTTCAACGCTCTTTGTAATTTCACCACCAGAAATTCCTATACCGATATTTTCATACCAGGTTACCACTGTTTTGAAATAGGCCATCCAGTATTTTTCATAAAAATCAGCCACCGTTTTATCTAGTTGTGCTGGATTTTCTGCTACCATACCGGCCCGGCAGGTAAGTGCACCCCATACTCCAAAAGCCGAGGTAAACGGATCTTTAAGAAAAACTCTTTTATGTGACGGGCTGCTAAGTCCCAAAGCTGCTTTCTCTCCTGTAGAAACCATAGGATGACACGAATAGGGCAGGCCATCGCTTACATAATTCCTTGCAAGCTCATATTCGCGGATCCCAGGTTGCAGGTGTTGTAACAATTTTTTTATACTTTCGGAAGTACGCGTACTTGCCCATTCAAAACGAACCAGTTCTTCAAGAATATTATATTGTCTTAATCCTGTTTCGGCATCCATAAAAATACCGCACGCATTACAGACTTTTCCCGCTGCACCTACAAGTCCCTGCAACACATTTGCCATATAAGAAGGAATGTCGAGTTCCAGTTCATCCCCGAAATATTTATAATAGCTGCATCCGGCTATGGAACCCTCACCGATACCGAAAGATTTAAATATTTCATACAATGACCGTGATCCCGAACGCTGCTGGCCCAACAAACTAAATTCCTGGAATAGTTCATATTCCATTGGTACCGGGCATATGCCCGTGTAGCCCATGCATTCATTCCCCAATAGCATCTTTCGTTTCCCATTGCTGTCCAATAAAAGTAGTGCCTCTTCAAAACGCGGATCAAGGCGTGTGAGATAAGCAAGGTTTGCTGCATGTTCCCGATCGGCAAATATTAAAAGAAAATCAAGACCCAGCCGTTTCATTTTTTCAAGCGTGGCCCCGATACGCCTTTCGAATTCAACCGCCGGAATTTCAATAAGCTCTTCGCATTGCCCGAACTCAGGCAGATCAATTTCTTCTAAAGTAAAGGAAGATAACATGATGATAAGTTTTGTCGGAATACGGCTGTAATTAATTATTCGCTGTTGGATACAAATGCAACCTTATTGGTAAAGATCAATGAAGTGAACAATATAACCCTCCGTACCGCCTTCTTTTTTTCCAGTTTATTTTATTTTTAATAAGTCAATTGTAATAGCTGGAAAATTAAATATTCTACCCGATATTGTATAATTAATACCTCATTTGGTGTGACAGGGTTATGTTGGGTATCAACCCCTTTTACACAATGGTTGTTTTAATACGCTTATATATTACATGTGATAGATGACCTGCCGCATTAATCAGCAAAATAGGGTAATAATTGGTTTGTATAGGGTAATTATTTCCGGGTATTGACAAGTAATTTCGTTCTGAAATGAAATATTCCCTTTGATCTCAATCACGGCTGTGTCTACAGTATCGTAGCAATAGACCAACGCCTGTTTTTAAAAAAGTAAATAATCAATCAACCAATAGAAAAATGAAATACCCCCCTAAAATCTTTTTAAGGATACTTTTTGCTATATGGTTACTTTACCCGGGGTACTTAAAAGCCGAGCCCTTTTCACACTATCCGATTTTAGTTATCGCCACAGATAAAGATTTCGGGGCTTTTACCTGTGAGATCTTAAAGACGGAGGGGTTTAATGAATTTGAAAAACATCCCCTTACAGAAAAAATAACCCTGCAATATTTACAACAGTTTGAGGTAATTATCCTTACACAGATTTCTTTAAAGCCTTCCCAAAAAGATATGTTTGCGCGGTATGTAAAAACCGGTGGAAATTTAATTGCTTTTAAGCCCGGTAAAGCTTTAAACGAAGTATTTGGAATAAGCTATGCGGGAGGCGCAATTAATGATACCTACCTATCTATTGATAGCCGTACACCCATTGGCAAAGGAATTACCAATGAAACAGTACAGTTTCATGGAGAAGCAGATAAATACGATTTAAAAAACGCTAATAAAATAGCTACCATTTTTCAGGATGTAGCCACACCAACTGCCTATCCGGCAGTAGTTATAAATGATTATGGAAAGGGGCATGCAATGGCTTTTTTATACAACCTGCCGCAGAGCATTGTATACACACGCCAGGGTAATTACCGGCATGCAGGCCAGGAAATGGATGGAATTACCGGCATCCGCGCGATGGATCTTTTTACCAATGGATGGGTTGATACGACTAAGAATTTACTCAACCAGGCCGATGAGCAGATGAGGCTGCTGTCGCACGGGATAGAATACATGTGCGGCTATGCCAAACCATTGCCACGATTCTGGTATTTTCCTGATACACTGAAATGCCTTGCCACGCTTAACAACGATGGCGAAGACTCAAAGGAAGATGAGTTCCCGCAACAGTTTGAAGATGTTGATTCCAAAGGAGCAAAGATGACATTATACATTAAAGAAATTGAACTGGTTTCAAAAGCCTGGGTTAATAAATGGATTAACAAAGGATTTGAAATATCAGGGCATCCTGATGACACGAAACAGGCAGTTAATCCGGATTGGAAAACGATGGATATGGTGTATGAAAACATCATAAAAAAACTAAGGCAGCAATATGGTGTTGATGGAATGTCCACAACGACCAACCACTGGTTTGTATGGTGCGGAAAAGATGAAGGCGGAGCAAGTGATTTTACGGCACAGGCAAAAATAGAAGAAAAACACGGTATCGGATTGGATTGCAATTATGCTCATTACGATAATGGATCGAGCCAGGGACATTTTCTTGGAGCCTTCGGTACAAACCAGGGTAACTACACAGGAAGCGGCCTTGTCATGAAATTTGCCGACCCGGTTGGTAAAATGATAAATGTTTACCAGCAGTTGAATAATGTATACGACCAACAGTATATGGAGCATAAAGACCAGGACGGGTATTATAATTGTTTTAAAGGCCTCATGGACAGAAGCATTGACAATGAAGTGTATTCATATATTAGTGTGAAGGCTCATAACAACGAATATTATTTTTCAAAAATTCCATTGATGAAATCATTGGATTATGCAAACAGCAGGGGCATCCCGGTATGGACAGAGGCTAAATTGCTGGGCTTCCTGAAAGCAAAAGATGAGGCTACCTTCAGCAATATTAATTGGGCAAATAACCGCCTTTCATTCAAAATTAAGTCTTCACTCAGGCACGATAATGACCTCACCTGTATGATCCCCTATACCCACAACGACAAAAAAGTAGTACAGATAACAATTAATGGCAAAGTATCTTCCTATTTGGTTAAATTAATAAAGGGAGTTAATTACGTTTGGATCACAATCAGGCCCGGAGCCTCTTATGACCTGGTTGCAGCGTATAAGAACTAAATGCATCCTAATGGAAACCTTGTCATAACATTTTGCGGGATCATGAATTCGTGCACCCCGGATATAGGGAGTGTCCTTAAAAAAGATATCACACGATTAGTACGAAATAGGGTAATGATTGGACAATATCAACAAAAAAAAATTCATTTTTGAAGAGTAGCTTCGTTCAAACAATTGCTATTCCAGGCGCATCCTGGTCAATTTCTAATGAAACTGAACCTGCCGATTACAATTAAAATCGATTGCAAATATCAATTTAACTACTATCTTATATGATAAATGAAAAAGAGGTTGGAATCAATTTTCATAATGATATTAAAGAACACATTTATGTCGCAGCCATTTGTGACATACTTGATGAGCTTGGTTACCGTAACCAGGCTATGCACCAGCGGTTGCGGCCTCTTCTTCCGGATATGAGGAATTGCGGGTTTATAGGGAGGGCAAGAACGTTTGCTTGGAAAGAAGTTCATTATGTTGAAGACGATCCTTACGGGCTTGAAATTGAAGCCATGGATTCTCTCAATGAAGGTGATGTAGTTGTACACTCTACCGACATTAACGGTACCAATGCACCATGGGGCGAGTTGATGTCCACTGTGGCAAAACGTAAGGGCGTAGCTGGTTGTATATGCGACAGCCAGGTACGGGATTGTATTAAGATAATTGATATGAATTTTCCGGTATATTACGCAGGAATCAGGCCGCTGGATTCAAAAGGGCGCGGCCTGGTCATCGCTTATGATGTTCCTGTTCAATGCGGGGGCGTATTGGTACATCCCGGGGACCTTATATTTGCAGATTTCGATGGCATAGTTGTGATTCCCAAAACAGTTGATGAAGAAGAAATTTTGCAGAAAGCCAGGGAAAAAGTGATGGCCGAAAATTTTTCAAGGGAGGAATTGCTGGACGGAAAAACACTGAAGGAAGTTTATAATAAATACAAAGCTTTATAACCATCATTATGAGATTACAAAACCGGTCTGTTGTTATTACCGGCTCCGGATCGGGAATTGGAAGAGCCTGTGCTTTGGCCTTTGCAAAGGAAGGAGCGTCTGTGGTGGTAGCAGATATAAATTTGAAGGCAGCGGAAGAGACCGTGCAACAGATACTTGCAGCCAATGGTAAAGCTCATGCCTGCCAGGCCGATGTTTCCAAACCAGGCTCTGTCGCGGGGCTGGTTGAGCAAACAATACAATTGAATTCAAAAATTGACATACTTGTTAATAATGCTGCCATCCAGGTAAACAAGACAGTTGAGGATACCACGTTTGAAGAATGGAATGCACAAATGGGGGTTAACGTTGGTGGTGTTTTCTTGTGTTCTAAACTTTTTCTCCCGCACTTAAAAGCCTCAAAAGGCAACATCGTCAACATGTCATCGGTGAATGGATATTTTGTAGAGCCTTCATGTGCCGGGTATTGCGCCACAAAGGCCGCTATAATCGGAATAACCAAAGCCATGGCTATTGATCATGGTCATGAAGGCATCCGGGTAAATTGCATTTGCCCCGGATACATCGATGCAGGACTTGCTGAGGGTTATTTTCAAAGCCAGGGTGATCCTGCACAGGCGCGTATTGATGCCGGAAAATTACATGCTTTGTGGCGTATTGGAAAGCCGGAAGAAGTGGCACAGGTTGCCATTTTTCTCGCGAGCGATGATGCATCCTTCGTTACCGGTTCGGCATATGTTGTCGATGGTGGATTTGGTTCCGGCTTGCCCCCTAAATAAAACCAGGTAATTTGAAAATGTGATATAATGAAGATTGGAAAAATAAAGAATTTACTGTTAGTTATCGTTGTCAATTTTATGTGGGCAACGCAGGTACCTGTGATACGATTGATGGGCGACAAACTAGGTCCTATCACCATCGCATTTATTCCTATGATCATCAGCACACTTATGTTCATTCCTTTTTTATGGGCGGAAAACAAAAAACGAAAGGTTGCCGAAAGACGCTCCTGGAAAGATCTTAGATTTTTCATATTGCCGGGTTTAATTGGTGTGTTTTTGATGCAATATTTATATACACTCGGCTCTACCTTAACGCTGGCTTCGAATGCCGGCATCATCACATTAACGATCCCTGTGCTCGTCGCAGTATTCGCATCTGTTTTACTCAAAGAGAAATTAAATATCATCCGGGTCATAGGATTTGTAATAGCATTAGCCGGTGTGCTGCTCACTTCATTACCTGATATCAAGGGAGCTAGTTTTTCAGAAGGGAAATATTTTACCGGTAACATTATATTCCTGCTCGCATGTACCTGCTGTGCTTTTTATAATACCTATTGCAAATTGCTCGTCGACAAAAATTTTACTGAACTTGAAATATTAGTATATGGCTCATTGATGGGCTGTATCGCCTGTATTCCATTATTAATATGGGTCGAGCCATTTAGTTTTTCGGCAATTCTTCAATCAGGCACGACGGCTATTGCAGGTTTGCTTGAACTTAGCTTTATTGTTTATGGTGTATCGATGCTCCTGTTTTTTTATGTGCTGAAAAGTATGGATGTTACGCAGTTTATATTGGGCAATTATTTATTACCATTTTTTATAGCCATATTGGGAATTGGTTTGCTTAATGAAAGGATGACTACAACGATGCTGATTGGCGGAGCAATCATTATAGTTAGTACGTTGATGGTAACCGTGTACGAAAGGCAGCTTTTGGCCCTGTTTAAAAAGAAAGTTAAAAAAAGCATACCGGAAAATGATGCAGCCAATGAAATACCCAAACCAATGGTTGAGTATTAAATTCTCTAACCAGTTGGGCTGGTAACACGGTTTCTAACGGAGTAGGTTAAACGAAACAGTCGCCTTTATTTTTTTCGCTGAATACCGGTGCAATTGTTCCTGTTAAATTCGGATGATAATAATTATTTCAAATGAAAATTACAAATGTAACCGCTACGGTTCTTCGCCTGCCTGAAATTTCATCGGCTGCAGATGGCACGCAGGACGATCTTATAATTACAGTTGAAACTGATGAAGGCATTACAGGGTATGGTGAGGTTGATACAGCGCCCTATGTTGGAAAGGCAATAGTAGATGCATACATGTCACATGGCACCTGTTATGGGATGCGGGAAATAGTTACCGGCGCCGACCCGTTTGATTATGAGCAGATATGGCAAGACATGTGGGACAAGACGTATTATTATGGGAGGTTCGGGCCAGCCATGCATGTGATGAGCGGGATCGATATGGCCATCTGGGATATTATGGGAAAGGCAGTTGGCAAGCCGGTTCACAAATTATTGGGGGGCAGTTATGCAGATAAGGTACGGGCTTATGCAAGCGCCTTGATGCCGGAAAACGCGGAGGAAGTTAAAAGGATGGTGGATAGTTATACTTCGCAGGGCTATACTGCAATCAAGTTTGGCTGGGGGCCATTGGGATATGACGTTCATTTTGACATTGATCTCATTAGAACCGCCCGTAAAGCAGCAGGCGATACTGTTGAAATAATGATCGATATCGGGAAACGTTATCGGCTTAAACCCGCAATGTATGTAGCAAAGGCGTTGGAGCAACTCAATATTTTCTGGCTGGAAGAACCACTGCCTGCGGAAGATTATATTGGTTACAAAAGGCTTACGGAATCAACAACCATGCGTATTGCCACTGGTGAAGAGGAAAGTGGCAGGCTCGCTTTTTCCCGCCTGATCAATGAGACCCACATAGATGTAATACAACCCGATATATCCCGATGTGGCGGCTTAACAGAAGCAAAGAAAATTGCAACTATGGCAGCAGATAATAATATGTTGTGTATTCCGCATGCCTTTAAAACAGGCGTGCTGGTAGCAGCTTCCATACAACTCATTGCGGCTATACCTCATGCGCCATTCCTCGAATTCTCGGTTACAGAGTCAGCTATCCGTAAAGGATTATTGGCTCAACCGTTTGTGCAAAAAAATGGTTATGTAGATGTTCCACAAACACCAGGATTGGGAATTGAACTCAACCCTGAAATTATAAAGAAGTATGGCGTAACGATACAATAAATTACCCGATGTCTTCATTGAATAAGCAATATTGCCGCCGTACTTTTATCAATGAAAGTTCCTTACTTTTTGCTTCATTGGTTCTTGGTGGAATTCCGGTTAATGGAGCAAAAGGATACCATACGAGCATAAATAAAAACAAGCTTGTATCCACATTGACCGGTGATGTTCCGTGTAATAAATTGGGTACAACCCTCATGCATGAACATGTCCTTTGGTTCGGTGGCCCGCGGCTTGAAGATCCCGGCTATTTGCCAATACCCGTTGATTTGCAAAAAGCGACGGTTGACTTCGCAGTTTCTCTTTTGAATGAAGCTGCACATGCAGGTGTAGATACTGTTGTAGACCTCACCCCTTTCAGGCCATTGGGACTTTATAAACGTATTGCGGAAAAGACAACGGTTAAAATTATTCCGTCAACAGGCTTTTACCGGCGTGCAAAAATTCCTAAATGGCTGGCCGATATGGAGGATGAAAAACAAATGGAGGAATTAATGCTAAAAGACCTGACAGAAGGAATCGAAGGAACGAAAATACGTGCAGGCATTATCAAGGTAGCGGGGGAAGGGGCATCGCTTTCTGATTGGGAGAAAAAAGTTTTTCGTGCCGCCGCCCGTGTACAAAAGGCGACGGGGTGTCCTATTGCCACACATACAGGCGGCCCATTTGAACAATTTGAATTGCTGGTAAAAACAGGAGCAGATCCTCACCGCATTTTCTTGTCGCATGTCGATGTCGGGCGTAAGGGCAAACCGGGCGATCTGCTCACCATAGCCAAAGAAGGCTGTTACCTCGAAGTAGACACTTTTGGCCAGGATTTTTATACACCATGGAGTGAACTGGTATCTTTCCTGAGGGCTTTTTGCGATGCCGGGTTGGGTAACAAAATCTTTATCTCGATCGACAGCAACTGGCACTGGGAGAACAGGCAGAAAATATTTGAAGGTGCAGGAGCACCCAATTTTGATCCCAATGCCTCAAAAAGAAATTTCGCCTATATGATGACAGACGCTGTTCCCGCACTCCTCAGGTCAGGCTTTAGCAAAGCAGAGATCCATACATTCCTTGTCGATAATCCACGCAATTATTTTTGCGGGTAATACTTTATTTAAAACATTTCCGGTGACACCAAGAATTGAAAAATTACAGAAGATACGGGAGATAAAAAATATCGATACTTTCCTCGTAACCTCGGGCCCTTCATTAAAATATTTTAGCGGCTATTTTTATAATTTTGAAACGGGGCCTTCTCCGTTTCATCTTTTACCCGCAGCGCTGGTTGTTGGTGATGAGGCCACGCTTATTATTGCCGATAATGAATCTTGCCAGGTAGCGGGTCCCAATCCTGCATTCTCAATAAAAAAATATGAAAGTTATGTTTATGAAAAGCCAATAGATGCGACTAAAGATTTCCTGCTGCAACTACATGAAGTTTTTAAGCAAAAAGATATGGGTAATGGCCGGGTTGGAATTGAACAAAATTATTTGCCTTATTCTCTTGCCCGGGCATTGCGCTCCGAATATCCGAAAATTGAATTCGTTGACATCACACAGGAAATTAGCCGGTTAAAGGCTGTTAAAGACAGTGATGAAATAAATTATATCCGTGCAGCGGCGAACCTTGCCGATATAGGCCAGGCGGCGGCTTTACAATATGCAAAACAAGGAATGACCGAACTGGAGCTTTTTTCAATGGTGCGTTTGGAAATGGAAACACAGGCTGGTACCAGGATACCTATGATGACAGACCTCGTATGTGGAACTGCTACAGCAAGCGGTGGCGGTAATCCCACCACCAGGATTATTCAACACAATGACCTTGTGCTCACTGATCTTACACCGTGTTTTAATGGCTATTGGGGTGATTCATGCAGTACAATTGTGGTGGGTACTCCAACTAAAGAACAAGGCAGAATTTATGAACTCGTGAAAGGAGCGTTGGAAGCAGGTATTGCCTCAATACGACCTGGGGTTCTGGCAAAAGATATCGATCTTGCCATGCGTAACCACCTTAAAGAAGAAGGCGGGTTCGGACATCATGGAGGCCATGGAGTTGGCACTTTTTACCATGAAGAACCGCGCATTGTTCCATATAATGCGATGATTTTAGAACCGGGTATGGTCATTGCCCTCGAACCGGCAATTTACAAACAGGATTATGGAATAAGGTTGGAACACTTAATGCTGGTGACCAATGATGGATGTGATATTTTGACAAATTTCAAGCACAGTTTTGAGCAACGCTGATAAGTAATTAATTATGACTGAAAAGATAAATTTTGAAGGCTGGCCAAATTGTATCCGTCTTTTTAATGCTGAAATAGAATTGATAATTACTACCGATATAGGCCCGCGTATCGTGCGGATGGGGTTCATCAGTAAACAAAATTTCTTTTACCTGGCACCGGAACACGCTGGTAAAACAGGTGGTAGCGAGTGGAAGATATATGGCGGCCATCGATTATGGCTTGCGCCGGAGGAAATAGACCTCAGCTATTATCCTGATAATGATCCTGTAAGTTACCGTGTTGAGCCCAACAGTATCAAAGTAACACAATCGAAAGAAATCACTACCGGAATTGTAAAAGAAATGGAAGTTTCCTTGTTGCATGGTTCCAACAGGATAACGGTTTTGCATCGTTTGATCAATCAAGGTACTGGCGAAATTGAAGTCGCGCCCTGGGCTATATCTGCGCTTGCCGGTAACGGCAGGGCGATCATACCGCAGGAGCCATTTGGTGAAGGCAATGAATACCTGTTACCGGCACGCTCACTGGCGCTGTGGCAATACACAAAAATGAATGACCCCCGTTGGTCCTGGGGAGAAAAATATATACAAGCACATCAGAACCCGGCCCACAATACGGAACAAAAGATCGGGATCTTAAATAAACAAGGGTGGTGTGCCTATGCACTCAATGGTGAATTACTAATTAAAAAGTTTCCTTGCATACCCGGTGCTTTATATCCTGACTACATGTGTAATAATGAGGTGTATATTAACGAAAACCTTTTGGAGATAGAAACGCTGGGCCCATTAACAAAATTGCAGCATGGAGCGTCGATTGAGCATGTGGAACATTGGTTATTGACAAAAGCACAGCCGGCGGAAACCGATGAGGATATTGATTCAAATATATTACCGCTTATTAATACTTTCCTGGAACTTACATGAAATAAGTACCGGTATAAAAATTATTTCCCGTATCATAAACCGAAAACCACCAAATGAAAAAATACAATTGGTTGTTGGTTACCTGCCTGCTCCTCACCAGCTTGTGCTGCAGGTCGCAAGCCCTGGGAACGAATCCGGAGGAAGGAAGGGGGACCTATAAAAATCGAGTATTTTTTAATCTCGAGCGTTATTGGGACAGTGCTAAAGTTTGTAATAATCCACACAAGGGTTGGTGTATCCACTATTACGATAATGGAATTACGAATTATGGCAATCATATGGATCCACAGGATTCGCTGCCCGATTTCCCCTGCTTGAATGATATCTACCTAAGACTTGCCTGGAGTTACCTGGAGCCTGAGGAAGACATATATAACTGGCAACTCATTGACTCAATTATCAACCGATGGGTTGGCTGGGGGCATACAATTTCATTCAGGATAACCTGTAAGGAAACTGAGATAGTTTATGCAACGCCTGAGTGGGTGCGAAAGGCCGGAGCCAAAGGAAAATTTATAGACCATACCGATCTTTCGATCAAGGCATGGGCACCCGATTATGGTGATCCTGTATTTCTTTCAAAGCTTGAAAAATTCCATAAGGCTTTTGCCGCCCGTTATGATGGCAAGCCCTGGGTAGAATATATTGACATCGGTAGCATAGGGGAGTGGGGCGAGGGGCATACCGCTTTTTCAGGATGGAAGGATGTGCCTGCAGATGTTGTAAAGAAACATATTGACCTTTACAAACGATGTTATAAAAGATCTGTACTCATTCTGAGTGATGACTATATCGGGCAAAGAGATACCGATGACGGCGAAGATTATGAAATATACCATTACGCACTTAAAATGGGACTCGGCTTTCGGGACGACAGTGGCAATGTACTTTGGTATAAAACTTTAGGATTTGGCCTCTCCTGTATTCGCACCCCTGAATTATACAGCAAGGTTTACCGGAAATTACCGGTGGTTCTGGAATCAGACCATTATGGTGATGCCTTGAAAAACGGGATGTGGGGTGATGGATCGGGCTTTGAAAAAGCGCTGCACGAAATGCACGCCACGATCATTGGATTTCACTATTATCCCCGCGAATGGCTTAAGGATAATTATCAATATGCCTGCCGCCTGGCCAACGCTGCAGGTTACTGGTATTTTCCAAAATTTGCATTAATGCCAGACACCTTTCGCACAGCCAATAACCGCAATTACCTGAGAATTACCTGGGAAAATCATGGCGTGGCACCGGCTTACTATCATTATAAACTTTTTGTGAAACTGGTGAATAAAAATACCGGTAAAATATTTAACGCACAATTGAAAGAATCCGATAACAGGAACTGGCTGCCCGGAGAAATTGTTGCGGAACAATATGCAATGCATCCCGATAAAACTTTACAGGCAGGAAAATATGACCTGTTGATAAATATGCGTGATGACTGCGGGTTTCATAATAAAAGTATTCAATTAGCAATGAAAGCAGAACGGGAAAAAGAACCGGGGTGGTACAAACTTGGCGAAGTGATCGTGAAATGATCTGTGGTTAGCCAATGTACGGGTTCAGGCCACAAGTATTACCTTTCAATCATCTTCGATTGTCAACAACTATCACCTTCCATAAATTCTCAAAATAATTCAATAATGAAAAAATATTTTATTTTCTTACTTCTTTGTTCCTGCAAAATTTACGGCCAGGAAATACCGGAGCGAAGAAACAGGCTTACTCCAAATGGCGTTGAGGTTACAAAGCATGCATGGAAAGCCTCATGGATAGCACATCCCACGGCATCACAGGCAGATTATGGTGTTTTTCTATTTCGAAAAAAACTTCAATTGCAAGAGGTGCCAAAGAATTTATTGGTATTTATTTCTGCAGATAACCGGTACAAATTATACATCAATGGGAAATACATTGCTAATGGCCCGGCAAGAGGCGATCAGTTCAACTGGAATTATGAAACTATAGATATTGCAGCATTGCTGAAGCCAGGAGAAAACCTGCTGGCCGCTGAAGTAATTAACTTCGGCATTAATAAACCACTGGCGCAGCATTCATTTAAAACAGGATTTATTTTACAGGCAAAGGACAGTGTGTATGATGAAATAAATACCGGCAACGATGGATGGAAAGTAACCCAAAACCTGGCATATCATCCCATTGCCGTAACATTTGATATGGTAAAAGGATTTTATGCTGCAGGGCCGTGCGATAGTGTAGATGCAAAATTATATCCGTGGAACTGGAATGAACTTAATTTTGACGATGCCGCATGGGTATCCCCAAAGATTTCCAACCAGGGCGTCGGGAGAGGATTTATTTATGGAAATGGCCTTCACCTTATTCCACGCGAAATTCCAATGCCTGAAACAAAGGAGGAACGTTTTAAAAGTGTGGTGCGAACAAATTTCCCCGCAGGGCTGAAGGCAGCAAGTTTTATTTCAGGAAATCCTACGACTATAAAAAGCCACTCCACTACAAGTTTTTTGCTCGATCAGAATTATTTAACGATCGGGTATCCGCAATTCAACATCAGTAAAGGGGCGGGAAGCAAAATAAAAATAACCTATGCCGAAGCCCTACGCGATAAAGATGGAGAGAAGGGTAACAGGAACGAGACAGAAGGAAAAAAGATATTGGGTTATTATGACTGGTATTATCCTGATGGTGGTAACAATCGTTTGTTTGAACCCCTATGGCTGCGCACGTTCCGGTATGTACAACTTGACATTGAAACCGGCAATGAAGATTTGGTCATTAATGATTTCCACAATATATTTTCAGCATATCCTTTTACTCAAAAGGCCGCATTTAATACCGATGAACCGAAACTAAAGCAAATCTGGGATGTGGCCTGGCGCACGGCAAGGCTTTGCGCAAACGAAACGTATTTTGATTGCCCTTATTATGAGCAATTGCAATATGTAGGCGATACACGCATCCAGGCGTTAATCTCATTATATGTTACCGGTGATGACAGGCTCATGAAAAATGCGCTGGAATTATTTGACCATTCACGCATACCGGATGGGCTCACTCTTAGCAGGTATCCTTCAGCCATACCTCAAATTATTCCAACCTATTCGCTCATGTGGATCAATATGCTGCATGATTATCACATGTACCGCGGGGACTCTGTTTTTATCAGGCGCTATACCCAGGGCATTGAGGATGTGTTGAATTGGTTTGAAAATAAAATAGACCATACCGGTATGCTGGCAAACCTGGAATGGTGGCAGTTCACAGATTATACACCTGAGTTTCAACTAGGTATTCCGGATGGTGTTGATGATGGCCGTTCGGCATTGATATCTCTCCAGTTTGTATATGCACTGGAAAATGCTGCGGATCTCTTTACTTATTTCGGGCAGCTTTCCAATGCGGAAAAGTATATAAAGTTGGCAGCAGCAATAAAAAAAGCGGTATTGGCCAATTGCTTTGACCCTACCCGTGGGTTAATTGCCGAAACTCCGGAAAAAAAGCGTTTCTCACTTCACACTACTCTTTTTGCAATTCTCACAAATACAATCGAAAAAGACCAACAAACCGCGACATTACAAAAAGCCCTGGCGGATAAATCCCTGATACCTCCTGCTATTTATTTTAAGTTTTACCTGTTCAGGTGCCTGCAAAAGACCGGGCTTGGTGATCTGTACTTCGATAATATTGATACATGGTATAAAATGCTTAGCCAGGGATTGACAACATTTGCGGAAATCGATACCGATCCACGGTCAGATTGCCATGCCTGGAGTGCAAGCCCTCTCTTCGACTTTTTAAGCCTTGTGGCAGGTGTGCAACCAGCTTCGCCTGGTTTTGAAACAGTGTTGATAGCGCCAAATTTCGGAAAGCTGCATTTAATCGATGCAAAAATCCCACACCCGAAAGGAGATATAATTATTCATTTGCAAAAAGATTCAAAAGATAAAATAACAGGGTTTGTAGAGTTACCCCAAAAATTAAAAGGGACATTCCGGTACAAGAATTATGAGATAGTGCTTGCTGGTGGTAAACAATTAATAAATCGTTGAACGAAAAATCGGTTTGGCTAAAAACTTTCTTTGCAGGTTCATTTGTTAACGCCAGTCAAATAGTATAAGCTTTATGCAAAAGTCAAAATTCAGTTGTAGCTTTTATTCAACGGCTTTAATTATTTGCCTGTCGGTGACTGTCAATGCGCAACTCACAGGGAATTCAAATATTACCCCGCAGGAGTCGTATGAAAAAGCTATCAACGATCCCGACTTTGTAAAAAATGCCAAAGGAGAAGGTTTTTGCTGGTACGCTGTTGGATGGTTAAGAAGGTTTAAAGCTAAGTACGGGGAAACAAAGAATAAAGAATGGCTTGAAGCAGGATTAAAGTATTGCGACTTCCTTATTAACAGGCTGGATGTATCGCCTGATGGATATAAAGGATGGGTAGGCCCATTTTTATCGGACAATGATTATTGGCAGGATGTATTGGTCGGTGATGCACTCCTTTTTGAAGGTATATTGGATTATTGTCTTATCGTAAACGAAGATGATAATTTAAAGATTGCATATGGCCAAAAAACACAAGACTATATCTATTTAGTAAAAAAGAATTTTGCAGAAAAGTATGATAAAAGAGATACATGGAAGGAAGATGGTCTGTATGGAGGTTACGTCAATTCCGGCAATTTTTTAAAACCAGGAAATTTAAAACAATGGATCTACGCACCCTACGCGCCGGGAGTGGGTGTAAGCCATCCTTTTAATAAACAAATGGATGCCGGGCTGGTTTTTATTAAGCTTTTCAGGCTTACCGGTGAAAAATTTTATCGCGGGAGGGCAGAGAAAATTTTCTTTACAGCGAAAAGTCATTTTCAGTTTTTTGATAACCATTATTGCTGGAATTATTATGAGCCGCTTTATACCGGAGATGTCAACTTACAAAAAAAAGATACCCGTCATGGCATCTGGGTGCATCCGTGGCGTTCGGGATACCAGGCGAGTGAAGTGGAAAAAATTGTGGAAGCGTATCATTACGGGATCGTATTTGATGAACAGGATATTAAAAGGATCATCAATACAAACCTGGATGTTATGTGGAATAAAGATAAGGTACATCCAAAGTTTATTAATTCAAACGGATTAGGAGCAGATGGAGATACAACCGGGCTTGCAGATTTTCAGCGCGCTTACGGTCATTCCAATATGGTTAAAAATGGTGGCGAGCTTTGGACCGCGCTGCTGGATTTTGATCAAACCATCCGTGACCTTTATGAGTTAAGATTTAACGGCGATACGACATCTTCACGGTACCTGTCTTATAAAAAAACCGTTCTTTTAAATCCACCGGGCTACAAAAGAAAATATGTCAAAGGAGATGTTATTGTTCCACCCGTTGATTTTACTCCATGTAAAGACCT
>JBDTVX010000083.1:0-15921 GCA_040007015.1 Ferruginibacter sp.
CAAGGCAGGGGATGTTACATGAAACTTTTAATATGGCAATGCTTTGGAAATTGCCGGTGGTATTTATTTGTGAAAATAATAATTACGCCATGGGTACTTCCGTGGCACGTACCAGCAATGTGTTGGACCTGTACAAAATTGCAGATGCCTACGACATGCCTGGCGACAGCGTGGATGGAATGAGTCCTGAGGACGTGCACAATGCAATTTTACGTGCGGTAAACAGGGCCAGGGAAAAAGGCGGCCCTACTTTATTAGAGGTAAAAACTTACCGCTACAAAGGACATAGCATGAGTGATCCTGCAAAATACCGCACTAAAGATGAAGTGGAAGAATACAAAGAGAAAGACCCGATCGATCATGTTCTTAGGGTATTGAAAGAAGAGTATAAAGTATCGGACGACGAAATAAACGTGATGAACGATCGTGTAAAAGCACAGGTAGATGAAAGTGTACAATTTGCAGAAGAAAGTCCCTGGCCAAATGATGATGAATTATTAAAAGATGTGTACAAGCAGCAGGACTATCCTTTTATCATGGATTAATCTGGAACAGTTGTTACAACACATTAAAGGAATACAGTTGAAAATAAAATATTAAATCTTAATTTATAACGTGCCTTCCACAGCAAGGCAAAATAAACAAAAATGGCAGAGAAGCAAGTAACAGCACCAGTGGTGGAAACAAATCAAATCGTTGAAAGAGCCAAAGGTTTTTGGGCAAAATTCAGCAAGCCAATTATTTATGTTGGCGGTGCATTCATAATAATTATCGTGGCCTGGACCGCTTATAAGTATGTTGTGCTTGCACCAAAGGAAGCTAAATCTGCGGACGTAATTTTTCCTGCAGAACAATTATTTGATAAAATGACGCAGTCCGGTTTTAACAAGGATTCGATCAACCTTGTGTTGAATGGCGGAAACGGGATCACGACAGGCGTTGTAAAAATAGCGGCTAACTATAGTGGAACACCCGCAGGAAACAGGGCTAATTTTATGGCAGGAGCCTGCTATTTGCATAATAAGGATTTCAATAAAGCGATCAAATATTTAAAAGAGTTTTCTACAAGCGCCACCCAGGTGCAAACAATCGCCTACAGTATGCTGGGAGATGCTTATGCTGAATTAAAAAAGAATGACGATGCATTTGAGTATTACAAAAAAGGGGCCTCTGTGAATGATAAGGATGAGTTCATGACATCAGAATTGTTGTATAAAGCGGCATCCTTTGCAGAATCAATCGGTAAAGCAAAAGATGCCATTGAGCTGTATCAAAAAAATAAGGAAGAATTTCCAAAATCTGTTCACGCAGCGGATATCGAAAAGGGCCTGGCAAGATTGGGTATTTTTAAATAATACGAACAACGAACAACCAGTATTTATGTCCACCGGTTCATCAAATTTATATAATGTATCAGGCATCCTTTTACCAAAGGGTGCCTGTGTTGTTATTGTTCGTACAGAATGGAATGCCGGATCCGTTGATAAGTTGGAAGAGGGCTGCAAAAAAGTGTTGGAAGAAAATGGGGTACTTTATAAAATTGTAGCTGCGCCCGGAGCATTTGAAATCGCATTTTGTATAAGAAGTTATTGGGATGCGCATAAATATAAAGAAGATAAACCACATGCATTTATTGCACTGGCTTGTGTTGTCAGGGGAGGAACGCCGCATTTTGATTATGTATGCAAAGCGGTGACGGATGGCGTTGTGCAACTCAATCTAACATTACCTGTGCCTACGATTTTTGGAGTACTAACGGTAGACAACCAGCAGCAAATCGATGAAAGAACAGGCGGCCCGCATGGGCATAAAGGGAATGAAGCTGCTATTACTGCATTGAAGATGATTGCACTCAAAAATTCGTTTAGCGGCACTTAATAAAGCCCCCGATTCTCTCCCGGTATATTATACGATTTTGAAAATAAAAAGCACTCACGGGCAGGGACTAAAAAATATTTCACCATTTAAATCTTAACTCCCCGCCGTGGCGGGGCGGGCATGAAAGTACAATTGTTTATACCTTGTTTTGTGGACCAGCTTTACCCGCAAACGGCCTTTAACATGGTAAAAGTGCTGGAAAAAGCCTGTTGTGACGTGCATTACAATACCAATCAAACCTGTTGCGGCCAACCGGCATTCAATGCAGGTTTTTGGAAAGTATCAAAAGAGGTATGCAATAAATTCATAACCGATTTTGATGATGATAGTTACATTGTGGCGCCCAGTGCCAGTTGTGTGGGTTTTGTAAGAAATTATTATCCCCTGTTATTTGAAAACTCAACTGCGCATAGCCAGGTAACAGAATTGGGTAAACGCATTTATGAGTTCTCGGAATTTTTGACGGATGTGTTAAAGATCGAAAATTTTGGCGCAGAATTAAATGCAACCGCCACTTACCATGATAGTTGTGCCGCATTAAGAGAATGCAAAATAAAAGAAGCTCCCCGAAAGTTACTGGGCAATGTGAAAGGTTTGGAGATAATAGAGATGAACGATGTGGAAACCTGCTGCGGGTTTGGCGGTACATTCGCTGTAAAGTTTGGTGCGATATCCATAGCGATGGCGGATCAAAAGGCGGCCAATGCTCTTGCTACAAAGGCTGAATATATTATTTCCACCGATTTAAGTTGCCTTATGCATATTGATGGCTATATCAAAGGAAAGGGTCTTTCACTGAAGACGATGCATATAGCTGATGTGCTCGCAAGCGGGTGGGAGTAGGGCAGCAGGCGTCATTACCAGGTACTGCCGTTTTTAAAAAGGATCACGCCATCGAGAGCCGCCGTTGTGCCTCCCACCAACGACCCGCGCTGAGTTTGCTCAATAAATTTCTATAACTTTTATGGTGCAGTATTATGTTGTTGGTCAGCCACACAACAGCGGCCCGCCACGGATAGCCGTTGTTGTGTCTCTCCAGCCGCCGGATGGCCCTTCCATGATTTATTAACAAGCCAATAGAAATTACATGTCATAACGCGGTAATCAAAAAATTAAGTTTACATTGGAAATATTCCTTCTCTCTTATAAAACCAACTCTACATCATGAAGAAACTTTTACTCCTTTCTTTGTCATTCACATTATTCAATGCTGCAATGGCTCAAAAAAATTATTGGTCCACTCATACAGATGCTGCCCAAATAGTCACCGACAAAGCCGTAGCGAGGTCTTCGTTTCCGAGGCAATTCAAAATATTTGATTTGGATACTGCTCCTTTCAGGGATGAATTGTTTACGGCGGTTAGTAAAAATGCTGCCCGGCATTCCCTAATTATTTCCCTTCCAAATGCCGACGGCCAAATTGAACAATTTGAAGTATTTGAAGCATCCAACTTTGAACCCGACCTGCAGGCCCGGTTTCCGGCGATCAGGGCTTTTTCGGGCAGGGGCATTACCGACCAATACGCAACACTTAAATTGAGTATTTCTCCCCAGGGCGTGCAAACAATGGTTTTCAGAACGGATAAAGAAAATGAATTTATCGAACCATACTCACAGAATCACAATGTATATGCAGTTTTTACATCGCAAAGGACTCCCGGCAAGCTGCCATGGTCGTGTACTACTCCAGATCAAAAGTTAATGATTGATATTAGCGGAAAACTGCCTGGTAACAACATTGCTTTAAGATCTACAGGCGATTTAAAAACCATGCGTTTGGCGCAGTCCGTTACAGCAGAATATTCCAACTATTTTGGCGCCACAAGCGCCTCGCAGGTAAGCCTTGTACTGGGTGCTATTAACGCCACACTTGCGCGTTGCAACGGTGTGTATGAAAAGGATCTGGCGATACACTTAAATCTCGTTGCAGCATCAACAAATGTTATTTACTATAACCCCTCAACAGATCCTTATTCTCCGGCATCTTCTGGGGCCGGAGGGGCATGGAACGCGCAATTGCAATCAACGTTAACGTCTGTCATTGGCGAAGCCAATTATGATATCGGGCATTTGTTTGGCGCTTCAGGTGGCGGTGGCAATGCAGGTTGTATCGGTTGTATTTGTACCAACGGATCAAAAGGAAGCGGGTTTACTTCACCCGCAGACGGCATCCCGCAGGGAGATAATTTTGATATTGATTATGTGGTGCATGAAGTAGGGCACCAGATGGGTGCAAACCATACTTTTTCGATGAGCAATGAAGGTACCGGCGTTAATAAAGAGATAGGTTCGGGTATCACCATTATGGGTTATGCAGGCATTACAAGCCAGGATGTTGCGCCCCATTCTATAGATATGTTTCATGAAGCTTCCATCGCCCAGATACAGGCCAATCTCGGAACTAAAACCTGCCCGGTAACTACTGCTATAACCAATGCCACGCCTGTTGTAGCAGCGGTTGCAAATTACACTATCCCAAAGAGCACACCTTTTGCATTAACCGGTTCCGCCAGTGATGCCAATGCAGGTGATGTACTCACTTATTGCTGGGAGCAAAATGATAATGCATCTTCTTCACAAACAGGCGCAAGGAGTGTGGCAAGTGCTACAAAGGCAACGGGCCCTAATTGGATCTCATTCAGGCCCACAGCCTCTCCAACAAGATATTTTCCACAGTTATCAACCGTACTTTCAGGCGCGCTCATAACAGGCCCTTTACCAGGCGGTGATGCAGGGGCCAATATAGAAGCTCTTAGCTCAGTTGCAAGAACATTAAATTTCAGATTAACGGTTAGGGACAATGCCCCATACAGTCCCGGATCCCCTGTGTCAGTTGGCCAAACAAATTTCAGCGATATGGTAATAACTGTCAGCGCCGCTTCCGGCCCGTTTGCCGTTACGGCACCAAATACGGCTGTAACCTATGCAGGAGGGTCTACTCAAAACATTACCTGGAGCGTCGCAAGTACAACAGCGGCGCCTGTTAGTTGTGCGAATGTAAAAATTTCATTAAGCACTGATGGCGGGCAAACCTTCCCAACCATACTTGCGGCAAGCACACCCAACGACGGTACACAAGCATTGGTGATACCTGTAACACCGACAACAACCGCAAGAATAAAAATTGAGGCAGTGGGTAACATTTTCTTTGATATCAGCAACACCAATTTTACGATCGGTGGCACCGTTGCCTGCGGTGATCCTGCAGGGTTAACGGCTTCAGCAATTGGTAACAATT
The DNA here is from genome assembly GCA_040007015.1 of Ferruginibacter sp. Taxonomy (GTDB): domain Bacteria; phylum Bacteroidota; class Bacteroidia; order Chitinophagales; family Chitinophagaceae; genus Ferruginibacter. The sequence continues at coordinate 5,117 of JBDTVX010000083.1, forward strand.
CGGCTACCGTTAGCTGGGCCCCCGTCGCAAACGCCGTAAGCTATGCGGTAGATTACAAGCTGAATACATCAGGTACCTGGACAAGTTTTTCAACTGCCCAAACTGCTGTTTCAGCAAACCTTACGGGTTTAGCCCAGGGATCCCTGTATGACTGGAGGGTAAGTGCTGCCTGTGCCGCGGGAAGTGGTAACAAGGTTGCAGCACAGTTTACTACTACCGCTCCGTTTGTATGCGCTGCCCCGTCTGGCCTGGCCGCTTCGTCTATTACTACTTCCAATGCAACGATAAGCTGGACCGCAGTAAGTGGTGCTGTAAGCTATGCGGCAGATTATAAATTATCAACAGCCGGAACCTGGACAAGCGCGGCTACCGCAACAACGGCAACATCAATTGCAATTACCGGTTTAACTGCCGGTTCATTATACGATTACCAGGTGCGCACCAATTGTGGAGCCAGTGGCACCAGTGGCTATACCACAGCACAGTTTACTACCAGTTCAAACGGATGCCAGAGTCCGTATGATGTAAGCACCAACGGAACACTTGCGGGAGCCGCCACCATACCTTTCAATGCTAATATAACCGGCCTTATCAGCCCAAAAAACGATGTGGACAACTACAAATTTGTGATCACTACCGGTGGTAGTATTACATTAACGCTAACTACATTGCCTGGTGATTATGATCTTAAACTGCTAAACAGCTCAGGCAAACAGGTGGCGATATCTCAAAACGGAAATAAAACCAACGAAACCATTAATTATACCGCAGCAGCCGGTACTTATTATGCGCAGGTATATCCATACAAAAATGCCAGCAGCGCTACCATTTGTTATACCTTAAAAGTAGCACTGGGTACGGCTGCCAGGCAAGTTGAAATGGTGGATCTATTCAGCAGCAAAAAGCTTTTGACGGTATATCCTAACCCGGCAAAAGACAAGCTGAACATTAACCTGACGGGCTATAGCGGTATTTCAGAGATGAGGTTATATGATGTAAAGGGCAGACAGATGAGCAGCCAGCGTACAGGCCAAATCAATTCTGTAATGGATATTTCAACATTGGCAAGCGGTGTTTACTTTATGAAAGTAGTTACTGCTAATGGCGAGTCATTAAACCAAAAAATTATAAAGCAATAAAGTCAACGTTTTCATGGAATTATTATCCGGGCTAATGATAGGCGGCCCGGATTTTTTTTGCATGCCTGTTATCTCCGCACTCCGGTCGGCACCGAAGGTCAGACCGGAGTGCGGAAATAACAGGCACGCAATATACATTTGAATCACTCAGGCGCAGGGCTCCGGCCCTGTGTCTCTTTCGTTACTACTCTTCAGTTATCATTGTTTATGTGGGTGATAGCGGGAACATATTACTATTAAACCTTTGTAAAGTTTAGATATGTTTATTTTTAAAGCGAATAAGGCTTTGTATCAGGAACACGACGTCGGTAATAATCAGCGCAATGAATTATTAGTGAAAAAACTTACCGGATACGATGGTTTTGGATTTTTTTAGGCAGGTATTGATAATATTAAACATACAGGGCTGGGCTCCGGCGGCTGAGTGGTAATCAGACATTACTTAGTATCGTCAATGAAACAAATCATAAATTCTATGGCCAAATAAATAGCCGCTATAAATAATTACAATTATCGCCAAAGTCACAACAAACGGGTGATTTAAAAAGGAAGGTTCCTGTTTTGAATTCGTTTCTTTTTGCATATAAGTAGTCCTTTAATATTTATAAAAATATAGTTTATACCCTACGAGTAAAATGAATAATGATGAGTGGTCAAAAATCATAAAGCTTTGTGCCCGGTGGAAAGTGGAAGGCCATTTGGCGGTATTGCTATGAGCACGCTCATTGGCACAACCTCCGTTGTGCACAAGGCTGTCTATCAGCATCACCTGCATATCATTTCCCCTCAATTATTAATCTTATAATCTTCCTTCCGTCATAATCTCTACTGCGCTCATCACTTTTACCAGGTCGTGAAAGCGGGGGAAAAGAGGATTGAGCAGGTAATTAAACTCAGAAGGATTGATTGCGGACCGAATTTTAACAGCAATACCTTGCATTGATTTCATCCATCGGTCACCTGGTTGCTGATTGGAAATCAGGCCTGGCTTTTGCCACCCGGCGGGGTACGATGCTGCGGGTAGCGTATAAATGGGAGTTCTGGCATTAATGTCAAGCACCATGATGAACAAACGGGGCGGCATGCTGAAGCGATCAAAATGTACCAATGATTCAAGATATGCCAGCGACCTGTATTCACTCGTGTAAAGCATGCAGGTACCCTTGCTGTTCCATCGGCCACCAGCCATAAATGCGCCAATGCCACTGAGGTCAGTGGTCCTGTTTTTATTTTGCACAATACGGTAAAGGTTTATAAAGCCGCGTCAGGAGTATGCTCCTTCTTCTATCCTGGTTAAAATATCATTTACCATATTCAGCCCGGTAAGTGTATCAAAGAACGAGACGGGAGTATTATTTTTTAGTGCTGTATTTTTGGTGTTGATCCATTGCCTTACTTTTTCTTCATCACCAACACCTTAGCCTTCGTTTTCCAATTTCTTTTGTAATATTTCAAGTTCAAGCTTTTTTCGTTCATAAATATTGTGTTCCCATCCCGCGGCATAATTCACCAGCACAAAAAAGATAAGTACACCCGAAGCTACCCAAACCGGTTTTCCTTTGTCCCAAATTCCAAGAAAAACAAATATTGCGATCGGCAGAGCGTTCCACCGCATTAACCGGGAAAAACGTACCTGGTAAGTTGCCAATGAAATGGCATGATGGAGGTCACCAAGCATGGATCGGTCAAACCTGGCGAATGCCTTTCTTCTACGTATCCTGCTCACCAGCAAATACAGAGCGGTAGTAAACATCCAGGCAGATAACAGGTACATGAATACATTCCCTTTTTGTCCGAAGAAATTTATTCCAAAAATGAGGCATGCACCACCCATATTTGCGACAATCCCCAGCAGCTCACTGATATTGGTAATATGCAGTGCCTGGTTTTTTTTCGACAGTATACGGTTGTGCAATGCTTTTTCATTGATACCGTAGATGGGTTCATTATTCTGTGAATCCCAGATTTTTTTCATTTCTTCAAACTCCATGGTGATCCTTTTTTTTTGATTTTGAGATGAGATGTTTTTTAATACGATTGATCTTCACACCAATATTAGATTCAGTGATACCCAATATGCCGGCCATTTCCCTGTAGCTGAAATTGTCCAGCAGTAATAACGTAATGGAGCGATCAATTTCATCGAGCCTGTAAATTTCTTCGTAGAGCCACGATAAGCGTTCATCAACCTGTCTGCCGCTTTCCTGTAAGATGTGCTGCACCTTGTCAAGCGGTTCTGCCTGGTAATGTTTTTGCTCTTTTCTTACCCATTTAATGGCAGTGTTAAGCGATATTCGGTACAACCAGGTGGTAACGGAACACTCCTGCCTGAACGCTGGAACGGAATGCCATACCTGGATGGTGATCTCCTGGAAAAGGTCGTCCCGATCCATCGCATTAAACGCGTAAACCCTCACTACTTTAAAGATTAGCGCCTGGTGCTGAACAAGCCAATTGTCGAAAATATGTTTTTGGTCCTTTTCTGTCACAAATCTGATTGTTTATTCTGTTAGTACCATCAAAGGAATGGATTCTTACAGGAAGAAGAAAATAATCCAACAATTTTAAGAAATGTAAATGAATGCTGCGAAAGATCAATGCCGGTGAGTATATTGCTGATAGTTGTAGTAACAATAAGATCCTGGTTGCAATTACCAACCAAAAACTTTCCGGGCAAGTCAATGTCGGCAAGTACTTCAAATCAAAAAGATGTTTCCGGCAGTACTCGCCGCCGCTCAAAAGCATAGTAAACAGTCCTTTGGACAAAAATATACAATCTTTTAACTTCCTTTTGATAGTGCATGTAATGGACACAAAAAAAGATGAAGCGTTTACTTCATCTTTTTATCTACATCTTAAACACTATATTAATACCGGTGAACAATCGTATACAAAAACCGTGTAGGCTCGCCGATAACTCCGCTCTCCGCCCTTCTTTTTTTCAGCGCATCTGACTTATAGTAAGCAGCTGCTTTGGCAGTATCGGTGATGGCTGTCACCAATGATACTTTTTTGTTGTCGTCTGCATCATGGCTGATCACTCTTACCGTTATTCCATTGTCTAACCTTTCCTGCTTACCTTCATCAAATGCTTTTTGCCATGCATCCCAGTCTTTTACAGTAAACACTGTTGTTGCGCGGATTTTTGAATCAATAGTAGCAGTATCCTGCCAGGTGGCTGTAACAACAGATATTGAAGGCGCGCCAATTACACCACCCCGCTGCATTGCCTTTTTCAGGCTGGGATCTTTGCCAAATGCTTTTGCCTTGGCTATATCATCTATTTTTACAGCAACCATCACCATGTTAGTATCCTGCACACCACGACCGATTACATAACTATGCACACCGAAGGCCAGGCGCATGGAATCATGTTCATCGTAGGAGGTTATCCACTTTGCAAAATTGGCCACCTTGTGTTTTACTACCATCAGGTTTTGTGGTGTGGTGATGACGGTATTTGTTTCTGAAACTGCCACGGCGGTTTTAGCCGAAGTATCAGCAGCAGTGGAGGAAGGGTCAGTGGCGGTTGTATTTTCAGTGCCGCTTCCTCCGCATGAAATTAAAAAGAACACCATGGCTGTACTAAATAGTAAGCCGGTAAACCTGGAATGATTCATTGATTTTGATTTTAATAATTATAAAATAAATAAATAAAAGGGCTGGGAAAGATCGTCACTAAGGATAAAAAAGTTAATAAATGTAAGTAAATTAAATTGATTGCCGAATTCTTATTCAGTTTATTATCACTTACCGTTCACTGCCGTGGCAGCGCCCCATCGAAAACTGCTTTCTTTCGAACGCTATAAATTGCCCGTTATATTTTAAACTATATTTAAAACATCTTTAGCATTATTAAATCAAATCATTTAGATTTACCAAACTTTCTTAAAGGAATTTACTCCTCCCTGTTTTCAATCACTTTAAAAATTAATTTATGATCCCAACAAAAGCTTATGCCGCTCCTGAAGCTTCAGCAAAACTGGTACCCTATAACTTTGAAAGAAGAGATCCGGGGCCGCATGATGTTGAGATTGATATTCTTTATTGTGGTGTTTGCCACACGGATATTCATTTTATTAACAACGATTTTGGAATGTCCATTTACCCGATGGTGCCGGGTCATGAAATTGTAGGAAAGGTGGTTGCCGTGGGTGATCATGTTAAAAAGTTTAAACAAGGGGACATGGCAGGTGTAGGATGCCTGGTTGATTCCTGCCGTGAATGCGATTATTGCAATGAAGGCCTGGAACAATATTGCCAGGGTGGTGCAGTATATACTTATAGTGCCTTAGAGAAAGATGGTAAAACGGTAGCCCAGGGAGGATATTCCAGTAAAATTGTTGTGGACGAAAGATTTGTTTTGAAAGTATCAGACAAGCTTTCACCTGCACATGCAGCGCCTTTACTATGCGCAGGAATAACTACTTATTCTCCGCTTAGGAAATGGAAAGTTGGAAAAGGTGATAAGATTGGTATTATCGGGCTGGGTGGTCTCGGGCATATGGCTATAAAGTTTGCTGTATCCTTTGGAGCAGAAGTAACGGTATTAAGCACCTCTCCCGGTAAAAAAGAAGATGCGTTAAAATTAGGTGCCCATAATTTTGTTGTTACTACGGATGAAGAACAAGTAAAATCAGTTGCCGGTTCTTTAAATTTCATACTGGATACCTTATCGGCCAATCATGATTATAATATGTACGTTGGAATGTTGAAAATAGACGGCACAATGATATGTGTGGGATTACCTTCGGAACCCATTGTTATACCGGGTTTCAACCTTGTTTTTGCCCGTAAATGTGTCGCCGGTTCACTAATTGGGGGCCTTCCTGAAACACAGGAAATGCTGGACTACTGCGCTGAGCATAATATCACTGCCGATGTGGAAATTATACCTGTCCAAAATATACAGGAAGCTTATGATCGTATGCTCAAAAGTGATATAAAATACCGCTTTGTGATTGATATGGCTACCTTGTAGTAAGTCATCCGCTAAATTCTTTATTTCAGGCAATGTCTCACCAGGCGCAGGGATTCGCCCCTGTGACTCTTTCGTTACCATTCTTCAATTTCAGTTGTAATATGGCGGGAACGCAATATTAATAGATTTTTATAAGATTGTGCGATGTTACATCAAAGCACACAAAGCTTTGTATTAGAAATAGGACGGCGGTTATGACCAGTGTAATGGATTATTTGAGCAATAAAAAGGACTTGCCGGATATTAATGATTGGGTTTGTAAGATGTGAATATTAGTAACATGGAAAACACTGGGCCCAAGCCCCGCGCCTGGAAATAAATGCCTTATGATTACCAGTTCGCTAAAAAATCTGCCGGTTTGGTACAAACTACGGGGAAAAAAAAGCCAGCGAGACCTTACACATACCAACTTATCACTTATTACTGATTGACTGATTCAGCAATTAATTCCCAAACGCCTTTTATATAGTTGCAGAACACCGCAAGCCTGGCTACAGACCTCCTCCGATCTTTCTCCCCGTTATTCTTTCCCCGATCATCTCTTTAAAATTTCTGCTAACCGGTATACAATGCTGTCCGATAAATAACTGGCTTCCCGCTATGCTTTCTATTTTGTGAAACGAAATGATAAATGATTTGTGGACCCGGATAAAGCGGTCTGCCGGCAGGGATTCTTCCATACTTTTCAATGTGCGGTACACCAGGTATTTTTTATGATCAGTATGAAGCAGGATATAATTATCAGCCGCTTCCACAAAAAGCAGTTCATTTAAAAATATCTTTTCATAACGGCCATTTGATTTTACAAAAAAATAATCATTTTCTTTTAAAACAGTATGACCCGCCGGCATCGCATGAAAATCCTTAGCCTTGTGACAGGCCCTAAGCAAGCGATCAAAAGAAATGGGTTTTAATAGATAGTCGATCACGCCCAACTCATAACTCTCCGGTGCATAGTGGTTGTATGCGGTGGTAAGAATAACCATCGGCGGCTGTTGCAGGTTACGCAGCAGATCAAACCCGTTCAGCTTGGGCATTTCAATATCAAGGAAAACAAGATCAGTAGTTTGCCTTGTAAGTAATTCCATCGCCTGCAACGCGCTTTCTGCGATGCCCGTTACGTCCATAAAGTCAATCGTGCGGATATCTTCCGCCAACCCGTTACGTGCAAACGGCTCATCATCTACTATGATACATCGCAGTTTCATGTCAGTTCCAGTTGCAGGGTTAGTTCAAATCTATCATGACCTTGTTCTATCACCAGTTGATGTAAGCCGGGGTACAGTAGTTCCAGTTGCTTTTGTATATTCTTCAGGCCGATACCACCAGGTTGTTGTCCGTTAAATGGAGCGCTGCTGTTAGACGTTTTAAACAGGAAATTTTTTTTTTGACAAAAACATTGTATACTGATATCGTTTTCGCGATCAGCCCATTGCGATACATGTTTAAAACAATTCTCTACAATTGGCAATAAAAGGAAAGGTGCGATGAAAAGCCCTGATACTTTATCAAGACCCTTGTATTCCAGCCGGTAATTATCATTCATCCGTTCTTTCTGCAGTTCAATGTATGATAAAAGGAAACGCAGTTCCTGCTCAATTTCTATGGTAGGCTTTTCACATTCATATAACTGGTATCGCAGCATCTTTGAAAATTGCTGCAATGTTTCCCTCGCCGGTTGATTAGCACGGTCAATTTTATAATAGATTGTATTCAGCGCGTTAAAAAGAAAATGAGGGTTTATCTGGTTCTTAAGGCGATCCAGTTCCGCTTGCAGTTTTTCTTTTTCCAGGTGCTTTACATGATTCAGTGCATGCAAACGATCAAATGCAAAACGGATAGCCGCTCCGCCGGTAGCGATCATAAATACCAGGAAGTAAGAACCGAAGATGAGGTCGGACCAGAACCAATAAAAATAATGGTTGCTGCGGGCAACATTGTGCTGGTAAGCAGTCAACGAACTGCCCTGTAGCTTCAATTGCAGCAGGATTATGAGGCTGCCGCAAATGAATATGAGCAGTAAATAACCTACCGCGAATACCCTATACCGGTGTGTATTGAACAATCGTGGAACCAATACACTGACCGTAAGCAGCATGGCTCCTATACAAACAGACATATCGATAGCAGCTGATTCCGCGGCACGTTGAATATCGGCGATGCCGCCTATTTTGAATAATAGCCAGAACAGTGAAAAGATCAGGATGAAGGCAGTATAATATAAACGGGAGCGTGGCATAAGCAATATCACTGTACCTCATAAAAATACGGTAAATCATTGATGATTCGTTTCAATCGGGTGAATGGTCATTTAAACAGGGTGAAATTCTTTCCGGTAGTTTACCCGGTAATACAGCAACCACGCGTAAATGATTTTCGCGCCCGGCAACAGGTGTTTACTTTCAGGTTTCAATAAAAACTTTAGTATGAACCGAAAGAATTTTTTGCATATTGTTGCCAGCGGAACAACGGGCTTCTTATTACTTAACAATATGGCTGATGGCCAGGCCACCCCGGCGAGGCAGGATATCCCACCTTATCCGCTTGAGATGGTAAAAGAATTTGTTATTGCCGGTCATAAGGACTTGCCCAGGGTTCAGACCATGATCGTGGAAAATCCAAACCTCGTACATTGTAAATATGACTGGGGCAATGGCGATTTTGAGGAAGCTATTGAAGGCGCAGGCCACATGGGTAACAGGGAGATCGCACAATTCCTGATCGATGCCGGCTCGAGGGTCACATTATTCGTGCTCACCATGCTGGGCAAAACAGAATTGGTAAAGCCTGTGCTGGAAACTTATCCCAAACTGGTCTTTGCTAATGGCCCCCATGGATTTACGCTCTTGCATCATGCCAAACAGGGTGGTAAAGAAGCCGCGGATTTATATGATTATTTACAGGAAAAAGGATTAAAGGATACCTGGGTGAAAATAAAATAGAGCCAGTGCGATATTGAACAGGAGAATATGCTGTATTGCCTGCCTATAAAAGAGGTGTCAAATTTTTAAAATCACTTTTATCCTGGCGGGACTTTCGTTTAATAGGCTATAAATTATAAAAGAGATGGTAGCGAAACCCCCACGCCCGCCCGGCTGAGCTATTCGGACGGGTCTAAAAGATTCCCCACCAGCAAATCTAAACCTATGATTTTTTTACCTTATGATATGAGAATAAAGTTGAAAATCCCGGAATGACAATACGGTAGCCACCGGATCACTATTTTGTTCCCCGAGAAGTATTGTAACAGGATTGACACAGTGCTGAAGCCCTGTACCTGATAAGACATGCTTTATTTTTAACCATGGATATCCTATCTTAGATACTTAATCACACAAATGTCTGAAAAGAACGAAATCCAAAGGGAATTTGAATTAGAAAGGCTGGTACTATTTAGCGATGCTGTTTTTGCGATTGCTATTACTTTACTTATTATTGAAATTAAATTTCCGGAAATTCCCAAAGAACTGGGATCAGCGGAAATATTCCATCGTTTTAAACCGGTCATCGTGCAATTCTTTGGTTTTACGATCAGTTTTATTTTTGTGGGGGTTTCATGGTCAAGACATTTAAAATTTTGTCATTATTTACACAAATTCGATAAAGGGCTTATCAGGCTAAACCTTGTGCTTCTTTTTTTTATTGTTTGTTTTCCTTTTTCAGCTTCAGGTATAACAGAGCACATAAGACCTGGATTTATGGTGCCTGTTTTTATATACCTGGTTAATATTTGCTGCGTTATGTGGGCGCATTACACACTATGCAATTACGTTTTTTATAAAAAACCTCATCTTAGTATTCCGGGATGTGCGAATGAAAAAAATTTTATAACTATCACCGCCAGGTGGGTAGCCTGGAGTTTTCTCGTGATACTTATTGTCTATTTTACTTTATTATTTATATTTCCGCAAGACTCAGTTTTTCCACCATTTTCCCTTTACCTGCTTCCGCTGTCAATATTTATTATGAAGCGAAAATATAAAAAATACAAGCCGGCAGAAAGCGTTTATTTTTGAAGGGCAATACCAGTTTTCACATTTAAACATAAATGTAATCTCTACCCTTCTTTTTTAGCCAGGATTATTAAAATTATTTTTGAGGCAGGCGTGCGTCCAATTGTTCAAATAATAGAAAGCAATCGAATTAATTACAACCGATGCTCTGTGGATAATAAAAGTTGCGGAAGTTTAATAATGCCTGCTCTCCATAGCCTATGTCTTCATAATCACAGCGCAGTACATCACCTTTTTCCACCTTTCATCAAATACTTTACACTAATCACGAAAAAGTTCGTAATCTTATGGCTCACTCTTTCAAGACTCTGTTAATCAAAATATATGAGAAGGCTTATAACCTTTATGCTGATCTTCACCATGATGCTTGCCGTGCCCGGATGGGTTTATTCACAAAACAAAACTAAATTATCCGGAATAGTAATGGATAGCAGCCGGAAACCACTTCACCTTGTCTCCGTACGATTCTTTCAACAAAATAGTTTACAGGCGCCCCTGCAAACAACCTTATCAAATGAGGATGGCGCTTACCAGGTTAATAAAGTTGATTCGGGCACTTATATCCTCAGTTTTACACATACGGGCTTTAATGAAACAAAACAAACCATCACAGTCAAGCCAGGTGCTGATATTCAAATTAACCCTGTAATATTATCCAAAACCAGTGGCACT
>JBDTVX010000084.1:0-15858 GCA_040007015.1 Ferruginibacter sp.
GATGAAGGGAGTGATGGCAAAACCATGGCTGGATTTGCCTTTTCAGAAAATGGCGCCATTGCCAATACATCATAGCTGCTCCCCGGTTCTTCTTTTTTCTCCCCCAAAAAATTAGCAGAATAATTATAGGAAATGGCAAACTTGTTTAAAAGCAACTCCCCATCTTTAATATCCGGCATCATTTCAAAAGGAACATAACCGATTTCGTTGTACGGGATGATAACAAGACGCTTTTTATTTTTTATTTTCTCCGAAACAGGGGCAACCAGTTCCTGGAAAAGTGCCGAACCAGCGTCCTGCAATGACTTTCGGCTGGATGCCTGCGGTTGTTCCAACTCTTTCCTCAGGGAAAAAATAGCAGGCAAGAAATTATTTTTCAAAGGTACCGATGAGAGGCCTGCCTCTTCTTTTGTGATATAAAAACAAAGCAAATTTTTAGCGGTATAATAATAAGAAAGAATAGCTTCATCCTGGTCTGTGAATCTGTGCTGAATGCTGTCGATGTTTGTTACCCGGGCAGTAAATTTCAAGCGGTGATAGAGCGTGTTTTCATCAAGCTTTTGCTGAACGGTGGCAAGCGCAATCTCATTATCGCGGATTTTTTTCTGCAACATGGACAATGACAAACTGTCTTTTACTTTGGCTGATTGTATAGCAAGCTTTGCAATAAACGATTTGTAATTTTTTTCTTCGGCAATCAGTCCGGCCGGAAGCCCGGGAATAGCCGACAATTGCAGGTTTTGAAGGCCCGCCTGTAAAACAGAGGCTTTGTTATTTTCCACAAAACCAAAAGCAATATTCAAATAATAACCTGAATTTTTCGACTGGTTGAATAAGCGAATGGCAATGTCCACGGCTTCCTGTGTAGCAGGGTTTACTTTTTGCTTAAGAAACAACCTGGCATCATCCGAAAAATAAGTGTGCTCGATATGGTTTGCCAATGATAACGCTGATGTATATGCGTACAGGGATTGCTCCAGGTAATGCCGGTTCGGTTGCTGGCTGTTTAACACATTGAACGATGCTGCTTTAGCTGCCAGGGCGTCAAACAATAAAGTAAAATTTTGAAGTCCTGAAAATGAAGCCGGGTTGCTTATAATAGAAGTGTCCGTGAAATCGGGGTACAAATGAGTAATGGCAAGCTGGTAATCCGCGATAGCCTTAAACGTATTGCCGGTAGCAGCCTGCAGGTCACCGGAATACTTAAGGGTAATGCCATAGTCAAGTTTTTTTGAACTATACTTTTTATCAAAAAAAGCGTTCGTTGCTTTTGTTATATACAGTTGGGCAGAGTCATATTGCCTGAGGCTGATAAAAACTTTTGCAATACTGTTATATTTTTCAAGGTCCATCTGCGATATCCGCTTCAAAAACTGCTGGGCCGAATTGTAATCACCTTCTTCAATATAAGCATTGCCAATATTGTAGCATAGTTCATCTTCTGAAATATGATATTGCAGCAGATCCGTAAATATTTCCAGCGCCTTTTTATACGCGCCTGATTTTATTAGCGCCGTGGCAATATTATTTTTATAGTTAACAATAAAATAAACATTTACCGGTTTTTTTCCTTCCACTATTGAAAGCGCCTTCTCAAAATAAATAATGCTCTTTTTATAGTCCCCTGTTTCGTAATAAAGCGCCCCGAGTTTATTGAAAAGTCTTTCTGATTCATCCAGTCCCGCATACCTGTTATTGATTGCTTCCGCCCTGTTAAAATAATACACCGCACTGTCCAGGTTATTCAGATTATAATGAATGCTGCCACCGTATAAATATGGTTTAAATAACAGGGAATCCGGCAAATGACCATTGCGCCTGGTAGTTGATATTGCCGCTCTAAAATTGTCGAGGGCACGTTCCTGGTCATTCGCCGACATTTGCAGAATGCCGGATTTGAGATAACTATCTGCTAATATTTCATTGTAATTTTTTTCTTTATTTAATAGTGCGGATACCTGCATATAAGTAACCAGCGCAATACTATCAGTGGCCGGGGTGGCATTTTCAGAATCATATAATTTTTCAGCATAACGATACAATCGTTCATATGCTGGCAAGGTTTTAATATACTGGCTTCGCGGAGAGAAAATTAATAGCAAAAAAATAAAAATCAAACTGCAGTAGCGATACATCCTGAATGAATTTGAATTCCTCAATAACGGAAATTACAAAACAATCAGGAGAATTATACAAATCATTACTTTGCAAGAATAAAAATGCAGGGCGGACGTGGCTTTCTATTGACGCCGATGGGTTTATTTAAAACACCGGAAGAGCTTAATGAACTATTTCTAAGTAAGGTACCCTGTCTATCTGCCATGATATCATATACTTCCTGGGTAACATCACTGATTGAATTAAAATAATACAGTTTAACCTTCAGGGTATTTAAGCTCTTATTGCTTTTATCATTGATACGGTAGTTCATCTCGAATTCGTGGCGGTCATTATTGGAAGGAGAAGACCCAAATACGCCATTTCGCACTGTTTGCGCAAGATTGATCGTTCCGGATAATACATTTACGTTGCATCCTGCGCTATTACAATTTGATCCTTCATCAAAAACGCTTCCGTTATTAGCGCCGGGGATGGCATTTATTTTACTGCCATTATAAATAGGTTTTGCAATTGAATCGTCCGTAGTTAATTTATAAAAGCCATCCAGGAAATTAATGCCTGAAATAAGTATCACGGTACTCACCGAATCAGTGGCGTCATCAGGCTTAAAACTAACGCGGTAGCGGAGACCGGTTTCGCTTTTTGAAATATTGATTGCGCCTGTTTTTTGATCAATCTCTATTCCTTCCGGGAAACCACTGTAACGCCCTACTCCTGTTTGTGTTGGAGTGATGATATAGTCAGCGGATTGGTCCCGCAGGTAAAACACGGAATCGCCGTAACTCAATACTACATTTACAGGAGGTACAACATTGCCTGGGGTAACGTCATTATTCTTGCTGCAGGAAAAAATAAGCGCAGATAAACTAAAAGAAAGAAATATTATCCGGATTCGATTTACCATATTAGGCTTTTATACTATTAGTCAACAATGTCTCTTGAGATGTAACCTGGAAAAATAAATAATTTGTAAACCAGTTATTAAACAATGACCCGGAATAATTTATAGAATTTTGTCCATCCGGTTTCAGGGTAAAACATTTGGTAAAGGTACGAAAAAGGTGGTCCGCTTTAAAGAAATAACCTGGCTCAACAAGTGAACCGGGCTAAAATTAACAGTTTCAATACCGCTTATCATGGTAGTCTTTCATTCAAAATTTTCTGCTTGAGGAGCATGTTGAAAATATTTACATTGTAGATAGCAGGATAGGCTATTTTAATAGGAAATGTTCTATCCTTACTAAGACCAAGGCCGATACAACGATTTAATCAGGTAAAAACTAAAGCATTATGAAAAAGACCCTAATGTTAATTGCACTCCTGGCTGTCATCGCTTGTTTTAACTCCTCTTCACAGAAAAGATATGGTTATGCTGTTTTACATTTTCGGTGCGGAGATCACGATCCGCAAAAGGATAGAATATACTACAGTCCAATAATAGAACTGAATACCTTAAATTTTCCGAAGTATACTGATGGGGTGGACCCATCTATTGCGCAATATTCAGTCAGGTATTATAATTACGCGATCTCAAAATGGTTCGAAATTTATTTAAGGGAAAAGTATAAGATCCTTGTAAATCCCCCGGACAAGTATGAGCGAAAATCAAAAAGCGTTGTCTATAATGACAGCGATAAAGCTGGTTGTAATGTTGACAAAACGAATCCTGCCTGTTTTTTTCTGAACAAAGAGGAGCTATCGATACAAAGAGGTAAAGCCATCAGTGAAAGCAAGTCTCCCGAAAACAACAGTATCACCTGTGAAGTGGTAGACCTGTAAATTTATTGTTTACGGGTTTATTTTTATGCCACCCGATCAATTTTATTCAGCAATCTAATTTTTGTGCTGCCCTCGTTTATTTCGGTGGGGCAGATTTCGACGGATAGGTCATTTTTGCACATAACTGCTACTCTCCTGGTCTGCAGGCATTCTTTTACCTGAAGAAGGATCATGAACATGGCTTCCGGTCAGCAGCGTTTAATATTTCCTAAAGCCAAGGAGAAAAACCGGTAAACCGTACTGTATTAAAAATACCAGTAAAAGTGCCGGTTAATAGGTTTTTGATAGTGATTGGTATATAATAACTAATTGTTTTTTGTGCGGGTCGATACTTTTACGCTTTCATTCATTTAAATATTATTTTATGAAATTGAAACTGGCGTTATTAATTATTTTTTCCGGTATTTATTTTCTTTCGCAGGCGCAAAAAATCCAATACGGCTTAACTACTGCTCTGAACCTGGCAACCATTTCGGGTGCTGGTATTTCGCCCAGGTACCAAACCGGCTTCGAGGCAGGGATATTTGCGGCAATACCTATTAATAAAAAAATCAGCGTACAACCGGAACTGTTATACGATTTCATAAAAATAAGCCGTGCGGATAATTTTACTACCTACTATGTTGACAGAAGTCGGAGTTCATCTAAAACAACCTTCAATGTTGCTTATGCCAGCATCCCGGTTCTAATAAATTACCGGGTTTCACAAAAAATAAGTGTAAATGCAGGGCCACAATACAATATTTTAGTTTACAGCAACGAGGATCTTTTATACTATAACCGGGCTTTTACAAACAATGATTTTGGCATCAGGGGCGGTGCACAATTTGCCCCTTCGCCCACACTTAATTTATTTGTGAGCTACTATTATGGAATTGCAAATACCAATGCTATTGACAACGGAGATAACAATTATAAATGGGAAAACAGGCAATTGCAAATCGGGCTAAGCATTGCACTTTTCACAGCCAAATAAAAAATAATAGTCAAATATAACAGAGCCAAAATTACCAAAACAGGTGCCGTCAGCATTAAACCCGCCCGGGTGACCGGTCATAAGGGGTTCGTAGAAATTTTATTCAATATGATCTTAACTCCGGTATTTAATTTTATAAACCACGGATGAACACTCCTGAAAATATATTTTGACGGAGCGTTCATCCGGGCGGGCTTAAGGCCAGCTATGGGTGTTATGCAGAAAATTATATTTCGATACGACCTTCCAGGCTATCATCCATAGTTTTCCCTGTAATGGCACCTGCCATTATTTTCAACATGCTTACCATCTTATTATGCTTTGTGTCCCAATAGTATGCATCATCGGGCACTACTTTTATAATAGTAAGGTTAGGATCATCCGGGCCTTCTGTAAACCATGTTTTTACCCATACCGTCCATAGTTCTCTGGCTTTTTGTTCATCTTTCAATATACTGGCCCTGCCAGTAATACTGAGGTATTCAGCATTACTTTTATTTGAATAAAATAATTGCACCCGGCTATCAGCTTCTATCTCCGCATTGATGTTACTGGATGCCTGGCTAAAAAACCAAAGTGCACCTTCATCGTCTACATCCTGTGTACTCATTGGGCGTGCCGACAGCGAATCGTAACTATAATGTGTTGCAAACATGCAGATATCAGTTGATTTTGCAAGTTCTTTTAATTTGTCAATACCATCCTGGTTCACTAAATTTTTGTATGCCATATAATTTTTTTTAAGTGAAATAATTTTCCTTAAAAAAATATCAATATGTATGCCTGCGGATAAAGCGTTATTTGTTGAGGCATTTACAGGCGCAAGGCTGCATTTAATTATACATAACGCCATTTTATAAACCGCATTAAATTATTAGTGTAAATAATTCCACTGGTTATGTCCATATTTGTCTACAAGGTGCATATTGCAGGCTTTGGCTTAAGAGGCCGGAAATAAAAAAATGAAATTCATAATGGAAAACAATGATCCGTCGGATCTAAATAAATGGACAGGGGTAAAGATTTGTATGTTGACCTGAAAGATCACTCATCGTTCAAAGAGTAATCATCGTAAATATTTAATACGATTAACCTGTTAAATAGACTCCTTTAACCTCGCTATCACTTCATCTACTTCTGCTTTTGTATTGTGCTTACAAAAACTAAAACGTACCGTAACCTTGTTTGGATTATTATTAATGGCATTGATCACATGGCTACCCTGTTCAACACCGGATGTACAGGCACTTCCGCCGCTTGCACAAATATTGTTGATATCAAGATTAAATAACAACATTTCTGACTTTTCTGATTTGGGAAAGTTTGTACTTAACACAGTGTACAGGCTGTTACCCAAAACTTCTCCGTTAAAAGTTACCTGCGGAATATTCTTTTTCAATTCCGAGTGCATATATTTTTTTAAATCTCCGATAAAAGCGCTGTCACTTTCAAGCGCTGTATTGGCTATTTCCAGGGCCTTTGCAAAGCCCACAATAGCATAGATATTTTCGGTACCTGCCCGCATGTTACGCTCCTGGCCCCCACCATGTATAAACGGCTTGATACTTACATTTTCATTGATGTATAAAATACCCACTCCTTTTGGCCCATGAAATTTATGTGCTGCCCCTGTTATAAAATGAACGGGCGTATTTCTTAAGTCAAAGGGAAAATGGCCGATTGTTTGCACCGTATCGCTATGAAAAATAGCTTTGTACAATTTGCATAGATTACCCACCGCGTGTATATCCAGGATATTCCCTATCTCGTTATTGGCGTGCATCAGGGTTACCACTGTTTTCTCTTTTGCAGTTGCCAATAATTTTTCAAGATCCTGCAGATCAATATGTCCATCCGGCAAAAGCTTTACATGACTCACTTTGGCCTTGCCGGCATTATTCAAATATTCTACAATATGCGATACCGCATGATGTTCGATAGAAGAAGTAATAATATGTTTGCAATCCAGGTCCCTTACCGCTGATAAAATCGCGGTATTGTTACTTTCAGTACCCCCGCTTGTAAAAAATATTTCCGCGGGATGTGCATTTAAAATCTTAGCAACGCTTTTTCTTGCCTGCTCAATGGCCATTCTTGTTTCCCTGCCATAAGAATAGATAGAAGATGGGTTACCAAATTTTTCCGTAAGAAAAGGCATCATCGTTTCAAGTACCTGCGGGTCAAGA
This sequence comes from Ferruginibacter sp., assembly GCA_040007015.1. Lineage (GTDB taxonomy): Bacteria > Bacteroidota > Bacteroidia > Chitinophagales > Chitinophagaceae > Ferruginibacter. The sequence continues at coordinate 7,063 of JBDTVX010000084.1, forward strand.
GAAGTGGTAGCCGCATTGTCGAAGTAAATCCTGTTCATAAATGATCGGTCCGCATCCGGATAAGTTCATCCGGCCTGACTAAAGTTTTTTGATTGGTGTAAATACTTGTTTTTTATAATCTGTTAGAAGCTGCATTGTCAATATCCCCTTTTGTAAAGTACTGGATCGTCACACAATTCTTCCTGGTTAGCGGAGCATTGAACATTGAACGAATATTGAATATTTGAGCATTTAAACATCCGGTATTTAAGTTAAAAAATGTTCAATAATCAATGTTCAAAGCTCAATTTTCAACGGCCTTACATCACCTCGCTGATATCCTTCATCAGTCTCCTGGCAATATTATCAGCGGTTGTTGCAAAGTTACTTTCTGCATAAATACGTATGATCGGTTCGGTATTACTGGTACGTAAATGCACCCAGTCTGTGTCGAACTCAATTTTCAAACCATCTTCAATATTGATGGGCTGGTTTTTGTATTTATCTTTTATCTTTTCAAAAACCGATTTTACATCCACTCCTTTTTCCAGCTTGATCTTATTTTTGCTGATAAAATAATCAGGAAATGAATTGCGTAGCTGTTTGGCTGTTTTTTTCGTATTTGCCAGGTGGGTTAAAAACAAGGCTATTCCAATAAGGGCATCCCTTCCATAATGCAAATCCGGAAGAATAATGCCTCCGTTTCCCTCGCCCCCGATCACTGCATTTACTTCTTTCATTTTATTCACCACGTTCACCTCTCCTACCGCGCTGGAAAAATATTCTCCTCCATGCTTTATCGTAATATCTTTTAACGCACGGGTAGATGACATATTTGAAACAGTATTCCCTTTTCGGCTGCCCAGTACATAATCCGCCACGGCTACCAATGTGTATTCTTCTCCAAACATGGTTCCGTCTTCGCACACAAAACAAAGCCTGTCTACATCCGGATCTACCGCTATGCCAAGACTGGCATTTTGCTTTACCACTTCACGGCTAAGGCCGGTTAAATGCTCGGGTAAAGGTTCCGGGTTATGTGCAAATTTACCATTTACCTCACCGTTCATTAACTCCATATCTTTTACCCCCAACGCCTTTAACAATGCAGGCACAGCAATAGCCCCTGTACTATTCACAGCATCGATCACTATTTTGAATTTCGCTTTTTTGATGGCCGCCACATCTACCAGTTCGTAATTGATGATAGCATCAATGTGTTTTTGCAAAGAAGTATCATCGGTTGTTGAAACCCCTAATTTATCGACCGTTGCAAAAACAAAATCTTCCTTTTCCGCAATATCCAATACCCTCTTCCCTTCCTCGCTGCTAATAAATTCTCCTTTACTGTTGAGTAATTTTAAAGCGTTCCATTCTTTTGGATTATGGCTTGCCGTTAGAATGATACCGCCTCCGGCATTTTCAAACACCACTGCCATCTCCACCGTTGGGGTAGTGCTGTAATCCACATCAATCACATTTAGCCCCAATGCCTTCAATGTGCTGATCACCAGGTCTTTTACCAATGCCCCGCTGATTCTACCATCCCTGCCGACAATGATCTTATTGGCGGCGCCTTCCCTTATTAACAAAGTGCCAAATGCTGCAGTAAACTTTACAATATCAAGGGGTGTAAGATTATCACCGGTTTTGCCACCTATTGTGCCCCTTATACCGGATATGCTTTTAATCAGTGCCATTCTCGCCAGTTAATGTTGAGCTGCAAAGATAACAAAATGAATATTGTTTAAACGGCGATTTTGCGGAAACTAAAGAATTTTATCAATCAAATGACCTTGTGTGCGGCATTATATAATTGATTGGCATTTAGTTGGTAGCAGCGAAAGCACAACAACATCATCGCCGGTAGTATTCAACAACTGCAAAAAAATGGTTCCAGCCAATGCACGATGATTGCTTGTGCTTTTGCACTTTTTTCCTGCCGGGCGGGTTAATTTAATTATTTTAAAAATTCCCGCTTTGTATTTATTTTATTATTTATCTTTATGATATCAAATTGATATCATTTAAATATTACTCATCATGAAATCAGAAAAAATTATTACGCCGTTTAATGGTTACTTAGCCGTGGTTGCTTCATTGGTCACAGCCGCGCTGATAGCTTTTAGCTTTGTATCAAAAAATTTTATATTGCCAATTCCATTATGGCTGGTATTGGTTCTTTTGATAAGGGGCCTGGTTGTTATAAGTCCGAACAGTTCAAAAGTTCTTTTGCTATTTGGAGACTATAGGGGGAGCGTAAAACAAAATGGCTTGTTCTGGATCAATCCGTTTTACAAAAGGGTGGATCTGTCGTTACGGGCAAGAAATTTTGAAAGTGAAAAAATTAAAGTAAACGATAAAATGGGAAACCCGATCCTGATCAGTGTTATTTTGGTTTGGAGGGTCAAAGACACTTTTAAATCCGCTTTTGAGGTAGATAACTATGAAAATTTTATACGCATCCAAACGGATTCTGCCGTTAGAAAACTTGCCGGTTCATTTCCATATGATCATTTTGAAGATGAAAGGGCAACGATTACATTAAGCACTAATTTCGATGATGTAAATAAAGCGCTGGAAGGAGAGGTTACCCAGAGATTGGAAATTGCCGGAATAGAGGTAGTAGAATCCAGGATTGGTTATTTAGCTTATGCGCCCGAAATAGCTCATTCAATGCTGAGAAGGCAGCAGGCTTCGGCTGTGGTGGCAGCCCGCCATAAAATTGTGGAAGGGGCAGTAGGCATGGTGGAAAGCGCTTTAAAACTTTTAGCAGATAAACAAATTATCGATTTTGATGAAGACAGGAAGGCCGCAATGGTAAGCAATTTAATGGTGGTGCTATGCGGCGACAGTGAAACAAAACCCGTTATAAATACTGGTACTTTAAACCAATAAGGTATGTCGGACAAAAAATCCTTTGCATTAAGAATAGATTCAGAAACAATGAAGGCCATAGAAAAATGGGCATCTGATGAATTCCGAAGTGTTAATGGCCAGATTGAATGGATACTGAATGATAGCCTGAAAAAAGCGAAAAGGCTTAAAATAAAAAAAAGTATAAAAAAACAGTAACCCCAAACAACTGAGAAGTTGTTTAAGAATGATTTCAGCGCCTGCCACGTAATTGCTTAATTGCCGCGAATTTTCACGAATAAAGATAATTTTTTACAAAAAAATTTGTGGAAATTCGTGTATTCGTGGCAACAAAAAGAAAAAATTTAAATGCCTTTCAGTATTATTCCATTGTAAAGGATTCCAGGAATTTAGTAGTAAAATCCCCGCTTCTGAAAGCTTCATTCTTCATTAGTTGTAAATGAAAAGGAATCGTGGTTTTTATTCCTTCAATTACATATTCACTTAATGCCCGGTGCATTGTATCAATGGCCTCTTCCCTTGTTTGCGCCACGGTAATTAATTTACCGATCATGGAGTCATAATACGGGGGGATCACATAACCTGCATACACATGGCTGTCTACCCTTACTCCATGACCGCCGGGAGTATGCAATACCGTTATTCTTCCAGGGCTTGGCCTGAAATCATTGTACGGATCCTCCGCATTGATCCTGCATTCGATGGCATGCATCTGGGGATAATAATTTCTGCCGCTTACCTTGTGCCCCGCTGCAATTTTAATTTGTTCTTTGATAAGATCGTAATTCACTACCTCTTCTGTTACGCAATGCTCTACCTGGATACGGGTATTCATTTCCATAAAATAGAAGTTGCGATTTTTATCTACCAGGAATTCAATGGTTCCGACACTTTCATAACTGATGGCACTGGCTGCTTTTATTGCCGCCTCTCCCATTTGCTCTCTTAGCTCATTGGTCATAAATGGGGAGGGCGATTCTTCCACCAGTTTTTGATGACGGCGCTGGATAGAGCAATCCCTTTCACTTAAATGACAAACATTGCCAAACTGGTCACCTGCTATCTGGATTTCAATATGACGCGGTTCTTCCACGAATTTCTCCATATAGATGCCATCGTTTTTAAAAGAGGCCGCTGCTTCTGTCTTGGCATTATCGAATGCCTTTTCAAGTTCACTTTCCTGCCATACCACCCGCATCCCTTTACCACCGCCACCCGCGGTCGCCTTTAATATTACGGGATAGCCAACTACATTGGCCGCCAGGTCTTTTGCCTGTGCCACACTTTCCAATAAACTGCCGCTACCCGGTACCACCGGCACCCCGGCCCTGATCATCGTTTCTTTAGCCGTGATCTTATCTCCCATCGCATTGATCATTTCGGGGGTGGGCCCGATAAATTTAATACCATGATCCGTACAAATTTGGGCAAACCTCGCGTTCTCTGCAAGAAATCCATAACCGGGATGAATGGCATCCGCATTGGTAATTTCTGCCGCCGCCATAATATGATGTATGTTGAGGTAAGAGTCTATACTGTTTGGCTTACCGATACATACCGCCTCGTCTGCAAACTTTACATGCAAACTATCTTTATCTGCGGTAGAATACACTGCAACCGTTTTGATACCCATTTCTTTACAGGTGCGTATGATACGTAGTGCAATTTCTCCGCGGTTGGCAATCATTATTTTTTTGAACATAGTGCAAATTTGAAAATTTGAAAATGACTCAATTCGAAAATGGATTAACGCGACAATAGCCCTGTGCGAAACGAATCAGATTCAAAAAATAAAAAAACTTAATAAATAACTAAATGGTAATTTCTTTTTAGAGGTAGATAATATTTTGCCTAATACTTTGTTTATTTCTTCCAACTTAGCTTGTTGTAAAGCACATTCGGGATAGCTATTTGAATATTGACAAAGCCAAAGCCAGTATTGTGATTCCTCGGCCTCCTTGGCAGATATTTTCATTTTATGGATAAAATCAGCCTTGCTTTCCGCATTCTGGGCTTCCATAGCATTGGCCCCAATAGAAGTACCAGATCTGAGCAGTTGTCTTGATATTATATATTTCCTCTCGCTTTCCAATTTTTCACAATACTCAATAATCATTAATGCAAAATCAAAACTTAATTTTAAAATAGGATTGTTATCAAATAATTCCTTTTTCATTTTCAAATTTTAACATTAAGAGAAATACATGCAGATTGTGGAAAATTTTCACATTGAGCAATTGAGTAATTTGCTAATTAACTGGGATCCACCAAAAACAGCGGCTGGTCATATTCTACCGGGCTGGCATCTTCCACCAATACCTTTACTATTTTTCCTTTTACCTCACTCTCAATTTCGTTGAACAACTTCATGGCTTCAATGATACAGACTATTTTACCAGTACTTACTTCATCACCTACGTTTATAAGAATTGGTTTACCCGGCCCCGACTGGCGGTAGAACGTACCAATCATAGGGCTTTTTATCGTAATATAATTATCTGCCTTGGAAGGTTCAACAGCAGCAATGGGTGGAGCAGGGGTTGCAGGAGCATTCTGAGGCTGAGGTGGTGGCGCCGCCTGATATGTGGGGATTTGCTGTCCTCCGGCAATAATATGCTGAACAGGGTCTTTCTTTTGCTTAACCGTTATTTTAACACCTTCTTCTTCAATTGTAATTTCACCAATATTTGTTTTATTAATGAGCTTAACCAGCTCCTGGATTTGTTTGATGTCCATATTGAGATATTAAGAGGTTTTTGTTTTAAGAATCGGGCGGCTAAGGTAGGTAATGATTTATTAATATTGCAACTTTTTAAAAAGAAAGAATTTCCAAAAATTGGCAAAATCTGATTAAATAGGGGGGAAAACTACTAAAAAATGGGCAAAATTGCGTCAAAAACCGTCAAAATAAAAAAGGGCTCCTTATTTAAAAAAGCCCTTAACTTTAAAATATGAAGGTTTACCTGGTGCAGTTAACCAATGAACTGAGCAGCATTTCTATCATTGTCAGGCGGGTACTTGTTTATAAAATGAGAATGAGCCTGCGCTGTTATTTTCAAAAATTGCGATAAAATTATTCCTTTACTCTTTCTACGTAATCACCGGTTTTTGTATTTACCCTGATCAGTTCCCCTTCATTTACAAACAGTGGTACATTTACAGTAGCGCCCGTTTCTACCGTTGCGGGTTTTAATGTTTTTGTTGCCGTATCTCCTCTCATTCCAGGTTCGCTGTAAGTAACCAGCAACACAATTTTATCAGGAAGTTCTACGCCCATCGGCAGGTCGGTGTCGCCATTTATCAATACGGAAACTTCCTGGCCATCTTTCAAAAATTTTGGCGCATCTACCATGGATTCCGGAACGGTGATCTGCTCAAAAGTTTCAACATCCATAAAACTATACCCGGTATCGTCTTTATATAAATACTGGTAAGCTTTCTTTTCTACGCGAACCGGGAAGATCGTTTCACCACTGTTCCATGTAAGCTCGATGGTACGGCTGTTATCAACCCCTTTTAGTTTTGCCCACACTTTTGCAGCGGCCCGGGCTGTCTTATTTTGTCCGAATTCAATAACGGTGTATAAACTACCATCTACCTTGATGATAAGCCCTGAACGCATGTCTGCTGTAGTTGCCATAATTATATAAATGTTATTTGTTTAGTGTTTGCTGTTTTTATATTGTGCCGGTAGATCACGAAAATTGTTTCCCAATACGGGTGACCTCATGAGTTACACCAATTATCGGGGTGCAAAAGTAGTGATAGTAAAGCTAAATAGAAAATTTGAGGCGTAAAACGGCCATTTCATCAGGGCCGACGCAAGAAAATCGATTACTTAAAAAGGGGTTTGCTCTTAATCCCGAAGGCCCGCCTGAACGGAACGGGCAGGGATGTAATTATTATAGAAAATGAATGATCGCTGAGTTTTGAAAATCCCGAAGGTGTAAAATGTCACCGCTTCGGGGTTCAAATTACTCCTGTAATTTATTCCCTGGCTATTTCATCGTTTGCCCCAATATAAATTCATCGGTATGAAGAATCAATTAATCATAGCAAACCTAACAGGAAGGTTACAGAACCAGGCCAATCATAGCGTACCGGGCCCGGAAGATTCATTGCCGGAAAGGCTAAATTGACGATAGCTGGCTTTAACAACCCATTTTCAACATTAAAAATTAACTTTGCAAAAATTTACAAATTGAAAAACAGATTATTTTTATTGCTGTTGACTGTGAGTACAACCGGCCTGTTTGCCCAAAAAGACACTGCGGATAATTATGTAAACAACTTTATGGCCATTCCTGCTATTAAAATTAATATTGTACCTGACAGTTCGGTATTTACAAATCAAAATTTAAACACCAGCAGTCCTTTTATACTGATATTCTTTAACCCCGATTGCGAGCATTGCCAAAAAGAAACAAAGGAACTACTGGCCTATAAAGAAGAATTGAAGAACATTCAAATATTAATGGTATCGTCAGCATCTTACCCGGAAATAAAAAATTTCTATGAAACCTACGGATTATCATCAATGCCCAATATTAAACTAGGCCAGGATGTTAATGTTAAATTGGGGAGCATCTATAAATTGAGAATATATCCTTCAATTTTTGTTTACGATAACAGGGGCACACTGGCAAAAGCCTTTGTGGGAAATATTGGCGTACCGGCTATATTGGATGCGGTGAAATAGCTATTGGCTGGTTCTTTAAAAGATGATTGGTTGATTGCGGGATACACAAACGTTTCAACTTGTCAGCATTTCAATCTCTCAACCAATCAACTTTTCAACCCATCAACTATCATGATATTTTATGATTTTCATCATGAAGTACATTTCTTCATTCATTCTTTCTGAATGTATTTGCAATGCCCTTAACTTTGCATTTCAAATAAAATTCCTTAAAATAATTTAAACTTTTTATCATGAAAATTACTGTTGTAGGCGCCGGGGCCGTAGGAGCTACCTGTGCCGATAATATTGCCCGGAAAGAATTGTGCGACGAGCTGGTATTATTGGATATTAAAGAAGGTATCGCCGAAGGCAAGGCGATTGATATGATGCAAACCGCCGCATTATTGGGTTTTGACACCAGGGTAACCGGCAGTACAAACGACTATACAAAAACCGCCGGCACAGATGTGGCAGTAATAACTTCAGGCATTCCGCGCAAACCGGGCATGACCAGGGAAGAGCTGATAGGCATCAATGCAGGGATCGTGAAAGGGGTTACTCAAAATATTTTGCAGCATTCCCCTGGTGCAATCATCATTATAGTAAGTAACCCGATGGATACGATGACCTTCCTGTCGTTGCAGTCGAGCGGGTTGCCTAAAAACAGGATCATTGGAATGGGCGGCATTTTAGATAGCAGCCGTTTTAAATATTATTTATCTGTTGCCATTGGTTGTGCATCTACAGATCTGCAGGCTGTGGTAGTTGGCGGCCATGGAGATACTACCATGATACCTTTGACAAGACTGGCAACATACCAGGGCTCACCGGTAAGCAATTACCTGGATGCTGAAAAATTGAAAAAGGTAGCTGCTGATACAATGGTTGGCGGTGCTACTTTAACCGGCCTGCTGGGCACTTCTGCCTGGTATGCACCCGGAGCCGCCGTAGCAGCATTGGTGGAAAGCATTGTAAGGGATGAGAAAAAATTATTTACCTGCAGTGTAAGCCTTGAAGGCGAATTCGGCCAAAAAGATATTTGTATTGGTGTTCCTGTCATCATTGGAAGAAGTGGCTGGGAAAAAATCATTGATTACAAATTAAATGAAGAAGAACAGGCCGCGTTCAACAAGAGTGCGGATGCCGTAAGGAATATGAATAATGTATTGGCCTCATTGAATACATAATTTGATATTTGAGCATTGAACATTGAACATTTGAGCATTTTTTAAAGTTATTAATTATTCAATGCTCAATAT
>JBDTVX010000085.1:0-15799 GCA_040007015.1 Ferruginibacter sp.
AACCAGCGGCGTTGCTCACTTTTACAATATATTCAATATCGTTTAGCGGCATAGACAAGGGATTGGCTATCTTATTATCATTAAGCCAAAGAGGCGGGGTCCATAGGTAGATGATGCCCCCGCTTGCATTCAGTTCCAGGGGTTGGTCCAGTACAACAGTGGTATCTGCCGGGCCGGCATTGGCATATACTTTTACCACATTCACCAGCATTGAAGCGGTAACAGCTTTGGGGCAACCCAGTATATCCGTTACCGTTACTGTATAACGGATATCCCCCAACGGTTTTATTGAAACGGGATTTGCAATGAGTGAATTGTTTAAAAATGTTGCCGGGCCCCAGGAATAAAAGCTGCCACCTGTTGCATGTAATTGCACCGATGTGCCAAAACAAATGGTGGTATCCGCGCCTGCATTTGCTTTTGGATAAGGCACTACCAACAAGGTAATATCATCCTGGGCTTTACATTTACCAATGTTACCGGTTACATGGTACACTGTGGTGACTGACGGGATGGCTACAGGATTTTTTAATAACGGGTCATTCAGGCTTCCGGTGGATGGATTCTCCGTCCAGGCATAATGCAATGCATCACCGGATAAGGGCAGCACGATTGGATCCGATTGGCAAATAGTAGTATCCTTACCGCCTAGAAGCGTTACGATACGCTTTACATCTACAAAGACTGAATCTGTACCGGCGCATCCATAAGGATCGGTAAGCCTGGCATAATATTTTGTCGGCACATCCGGACTTACCAATGGTGAAGCTGAATTGAGGTTATTAATATTATAATTGGGGCTCCACAAAACCGTTCCCAAACCAATCGCATTTAATTGCAGCGTATCAATGGTACAGATCAGGGTATCGTTGGTTAGTTCCAATGACGGCTTATCCGTTATTAAAACAATTTTATCCAGTGTGCCGCTACATCCTTTGTCATTGGCAACCTTAAGCGATACGGTATAATTTGCTTCTGTGGCGTAATGATGCTTGGGGTTGGGCAAAGAAGAGGTATTGCTGCCGGAAGACCCGTCTCCAAAGTTCCATTCCCAGGAATCTACCTTCCCATAGGTGGTGGTGGTTTTGTCAATAAAACTGATAGGGGTGTTTTTACATTGCCCCTGCACAGAAAAACCGGGGGTGAAAACGGGATACACTTTTACCAGGGAAAACGCGGAATCGGAACAGGGAAGGTTTTTGTTTACCACTAATTTTAAAATATAGGTACCTGTATCCGGATAAGTAAATGATGGATTTTCAATATTGGAAGTATCATTGGAAACACCGGCTACGCCAAAATCCCATGAATAAGTTTTAATATTACCGCCGTAAGCTTCATTGCTGAATGATTGGGTAAATGTGCTGCAACTGAAATATACGGAATCTAAAATTGCCTGGGTCAATGAACAGTCGGCCACGAATATATGCAATGACTTACGCACAGAAGATTTTATAATATGAGTGCTCCTTGCATATTCCGTTACCGTACAGGTAAGAACATAAGTACCTTCCAAAGAAGGGGCAACACCACTGACAATGCCGGTAACCGGGTTGATGGTAACGCCACTTCCCAAAGGTTGGCTACCGGAAAACGGGGCAGCATAATTTACAAAACTATATGGCGGGGCCTCCGATTGCCCATTACATTCTGCGCCATTTCCACGGGAAGCAAAATAGGCATCCGTAAAAGAATAGGCAAGTGAATCCCCGTCAGGATCTGTGGCGCTAAAATCAAAATTAAAAGTATTGCTTTTACAAATAATGGCGGTATCATTTTGTGAAAACAAAGCGCTTGAATTTTTATAAGCCAGCGGATCACTTCCACCCGCTCCGGGTATGCTAACCGCCCAGGTATCGCCAATTGTACTGGAACCCGGCACTAGATTAATAATATTCGCAATGCGGCAACAACGCTGGTAAGAGACCACATACCCGGCAGTATTGACCGGAAGTTCCCTGGTAAATTCAAATGTGGCAATTTTGTAACAAATATTTGGTATATCGCTAATGCATTGATGGCATTCCTGCCTTGTACAATTCTGGATATCGATGACAGCCGTATTCTGCACATCCACATTTGCGAATAAAGCATTGTTATCTGCATCGAAAATAGAAATAGTTACATCCGGGCACCATTGATTGGCAGAAAGGATACATTCCGTGTATATCTTAAGCGTAATAACATATCTGGAAGTATTGGGAGCAATACCAGGCCCCGCATATTTATAATACATCCACCCTCCCTTGGTATGATTAGCAAAAGAAGTAAGCACGACCCCGATAAAAAAAAACGTGATCAGGAGACTTTTCATTGATGAAAAATTTAACCCTAAAAGAGGTCTGGAATTTCCGCGATAAATAAGAAAATATTAAGTTACTACATTTCACTGTTTAAACGGTAAAATAATAATTTAGGTTGCCATTATGGAAAGGAGAACCAGTTTGGAAAACATAAAGATCCGTTGGAACAAAATGCGATTAAATTTTTGAAATAAAATATACTTTTTATTTCAAATTTGGGCAGATGTATTTATTTGACGGGTATTATTTCATTACTCAACATCCCCGTCTGCTTGACGCAGTCAGGCAGGGTTGTGTCACCCTCTAGTACCGCATACCTTTGTGCGGCTTCTTCCACATTATATGGCCATCCACGGGTATCACCATCCACAGGTATTACCATACACAGGTATTACCTGTGGTTATTGACATTCCACCTCTTTGGAGTTTTAAAATTTTTATGTGTGATTTTTCAATAATTCTTACCGGTCCCGGTTTTATTAGGCATAACATCTTTCATCGTAATCAAAGAAATTGCGATTTTAAGCGCTGAATCCTCTTCGCAAAAAACAACAAATCAATTATCAAATACAGTACCCTTTAAATTAGCAATTGATCCAGGAGGCCGATCAGTCGGTCACCCATTCCACCTTTTCATCTATTGGTTTTCTTTTACCCGCCAGTGATGGTATTGCTACCTGCCCGATATAAAAGAAACCCAGCAATTTATCGCGAGCCGAGAGCCCAAAATGATATTTTGCTTTTTCAATATAAGTAACTCCGCCGGTTGTCCAGTAACCGCCCAAACCATAAGCCGCAACGGATAAATAAATATTTTGTACGGCACAGGCTACTGCTTCAATATCCTCGATCTCGGGAATTTGTTTGCTTGTGGTTCTTTTCATACCGATTGAAATGATATGGGATGCCAGCAGGGGTTGCTGTTGCAATTTTAGAAATTTATCCTGGCTAAAAAATTCACCTGCTTCCTCTTTATATAAACTGCTTTGTATGTCTGCCAATGTTTGAAGCCCGTTGCGGGTAAACACTTTAAAGTACCAGGGTTCGCCCTGCCCGTGGTTGGGCGCCCAGGTAGCATTTAATACTATTTGCCGGACGATGCCATCAGCCACTTTTCTTGTGGTGTCAAACTGTTTGGGGAATACGGAGCGCCGGGCCATTACCAACCGGTTAAAATATGCAGGTTTTAATTCCATTATTGTTTTTTAAGAATGCGAAGGTGAATCATTCCTGTTTAACCTTTGTTATGAAATTGGAAAATTCTACTTCTGCAAAGGCCGTTTAAGTTAATGTTTACCGTATTGTGGGTCTGAGGCGCAACGACGGTGCTCCATCGTAGCCGGGATCACCGTCTTCAAATCTTGGCCCGTGATGCGTTTCTGAACCCTGTTTTCTAAAACCTGCTTCCAGGCATGATCATATTCCCGCAGGGATTATCTAATAAAATTGTGCAGAAATTGCTTACCCTGGTTTAATCATAACCACGCTGGAAGCCATTCTGCAAAGCTTTTCAATTTCCATTTGACAGAAGGGGTAGAAATTTTGTACCTTTATCTGAAATATAGCGTGATAATTCACAGAGCCCCCATCATAAGTAATTTATTCCGCTAACAAAAAACTTAAAATAATAAAGAAAATTATGGCTAAATCGCAGGAAACATGGAGTAAAAAAGAAAGAGAAAAGAAAAAACAAAAGAGTAAAAAAGATAAGGAAGAAAAAAAACAGGAACGAAAAGATAATGCTAAAGAAGGCAAAAGCTTCGACGATATGCTTGCGTATATCGATGAGAACGGCAATATTTCATCCACTCCCCCTGATCCCCGGAAAAAGATAAAAATAAATGTGGAAGACATCGAAATTGGTGTTCCAAAACAAAAACCGGTTGACCCGGCAGATCTTATCAGGAAAGGAATCGTTACATTTTTTAACGAAGCAAAGGGGTATGGATTTATTAAGGACCAGGAGTCGCAGGAAAGTGTTTTTGTCCACATGAATGCATTTATAGACAAGATCAAAGAAAATAGCAAAGTAACATTTGAGGTTGAAATGGGCCCCAAAGGGGCCAGCGCTGTAAATGTCAGGCTCGCGGGTTGAAAACTTACATATCGTCATTTAAAACCTACTATCCGGAATTCGACATTCCGGTTTTTTAATATAAATCATCATTGATTGCAAAACTTATATATAACGGCTGGTAAGAGGGTGTGCTAAATATCGTAGTCTCCGGGAGTATCATTTATTCCATATTTGATTTATTGTACGGATCAGTAGTTTTAGGAAACCCTTATAGCAGCAATTAACCCTCAAAAAAAAAACATAAAAAAAGATCCTGCCACGAAAACTAATTAATTTGCGTATATGAATAAGCTCATCTTTATTATCTTTTCAATTATTTTATTTAGTTGCAGCCACCCTGGTTATAAAAATCCTCACGTGATAATATTTACCGGTTTGGGGGATATTGAAGTGGAGCTTTTCCCGGAGCAGGCGCCCAAAACCGTAGCCGCTTTTCTATCTTTTGTTGATTCCGGATTTTACAATAACAGTTCTTTTTACAGGGTAGTTATGCTAGAAGGATTAAGTTCCTCCGCCAATGTAGGGATCATCCAGGGCGGAACCTATCAAACCAATGACAAGCAACATTCTGAAGTGCCGGGCATAGTGCATGAGTCCACAAAACAAAGCGGGCTATCGCATACCAGTGGTACTGTTTCGCTTGCCAGAACAGCTCCGGGAACAGGCAATACGGAGTTTTTTATATGTATTGGGGATCAAACACAGTTTGACTATGGCAATGGAAGCGGCAGTGATACCCTTGGCTTTGCGGCCTTTGGCAGGGTGTTTAAAGGGATGACCGTGGTGAGACAAATACAGTACCAGCGAAAGCATGATCAAAGCTTTGACGAAAAAATTATAATAAAAAAAATAGAACGGCTCTAAGTACTAAGTACTCAGTACTCAGTACTCAATACCAACCACCGTCTCCTCCTCTATCTCTTTAACGGTAGCTTTATAGCGGATGATCTTTCCTCCGATCATTAAAATACAAAAACTCACTATGGAGCAACAGGCCATTACACCTGTCATCGGCATTGCCGTGTGATTGCTTAATAAACTTACGATCGCTGAAGTAAGTGCACCAATCCCCATTTGTATAGCACCCATTAAAGCGGATGCGCTTCCTGCATTTTTACTAAAAGGCGCCATTGAGAGCGCGGAAGAATTAGGAAAAGTAAAACCCTGGCAACTCAGGAAAATCAAAATGAATACTATAGTGCCTCCCAGTCCGATCCAGCCATTCATCGACGAGAAAAAGAGGCTGATCCCGGTAATACTTTGACAAAATAATGCCACCCGGATGATCTGCTCACTTTTATATTTTCTCAATAATAAACTGTTGACCTGGCTGGAAATAATAAGGCCGGCAGCAACCAGCGCAAATATCCATCCATATTGTTTTTCGGACACTTTATAAATTTCCATAAAAACCGAAGGAGAACCGGAAATATAAGCGTACAGTCCGGCGGCAGCGATCGCACCGGTAAAAGCATAGGTAAAAAACTGCGGTTCTTTTAATACTTTCAGGAAGTTGCTTATAATCGCCGCGGGCTTTAATGAATAGTGCGGATCAGGTTTGCGGCTTTCAGGCAAAAAGAAATAAACCGCTGCCAGTATTACAACGGCCATAATGGTTAGCAGTACAAATACATAATGCCAGCCAAGCGAAGCTGTAATATAGCCACCCAATGTAGGCGCTATGATCGGTGACACCCCAACCACCAGCATCAACATTGAAAATACTTTTGCATTATCTGCCACATCAAAAATATCTCTCACCATTGCCCTTGATGCCACCATGCCTGCACAGCCACCCAATGCCTGCAAAAAACGCAATGCTATCAAACTGTCGGCGGAACCTGCCATTGCGCACAGTGCGGATGCCACCAGGTAAAGGGAAAGGCCCGCATAGAGTGGTTTTTTACGCCCAAAACGATCCAGTAGCGGTCCATATATAAACTGACCGACAGATATGCCGATAAAAAAACTGGACAACGATAATGAAACATGCGCCACAGTGGTATGCAGGTCGGCAGCAATATCGGTAAAGGCAGGCAGGTACATATCAATCGAGAAAGGGCCGATCGCCGTGATCAGGCCCAAAATAAGTATTAATATGAATTTCTTCTTACCTGCCATTTAGTTGGTGGTTGATCGCCGGGGGTTGGGGTTGATCGTTGGAAGTTGTGGTTGGGGTTGATCGTTGGAAGTTGATCTTTGGAAGTTGGGGGTTGTGGGTTGGTAGTTGATCGTACGCGGTTATGGCAGACTTATATGCTGTTCCATATATTGCGGTGAACAACGATCAAGAACCAACTATCAACGACCAACTTCCAACCCACCAACTAATTTTATTCAAATATTTCATTTAAAAGCCCCGCCAGGCGCACTCCTCCTTTTAACAGTTGCTGATTGAGTATGCCTGCATAATTGAAATTATATTTATAATCCAGCCTTTGATCAGGTTGTTTTATATCACCGTAAATTTTTTCGGCCAACTGGTAAGATTGGTATACCCACTTACTTACCGGGTCATGCTGCCATTCATTTACTTCTTCCTGAGTAGGATGATTGATCGCTACCGAATATTCTGTATAACTCATTTGTTGAAAAAGAATCAGTTGGTCATCCCATATCTGATGCAAATTTTTTGATTCGTTAAACCACATTACTTTTATTTCATTACCACCCTTGTCTTCCGGCCGGCCGGTATGCATGGGCTGATGAATGTCGCCCACCAAATGCACCAGCATCCGTAAATAAAGTAGCTTATTTTCCGGGGAAAGTTCTTTTCTTTTTAATTCCGTCACTAAAAAATTAATTTTAGTGTAAGCATCGGCAGCAGTGTCCTTATCAAGATATCCCTGTACCTGGTCTGCAGTTAAACCTGCTTTTAAATTAATAAAATGCCAGTTGTAGAGATAACTATACGCGGGATCAGACTTTATAAAATCGGCCCAGTTACTCGCCATTGCCATGGATTCCGTTCCTAAAATTTTGCTGATTTCCTTTTTTGCTTTTTTGGTAAGATAACTATCCGCTATCTGCCCTACTACCCGGTGACCTTCCACACCCCAGGCCATGGTTGCAAAAGGCAGGTAGAAAAACAAGTTGACCAACGCCATTTTTTTTATGGTATTCACTATCATTACAGGTAAATTATTTGGTTTTAAATATATAAGATTGAAGCAAAAATAAGTCAATGAATTAATTGAAAATTGAAAATTGAAAATTAAAAATGTTTTATGAGGGAATGGATATTATGGAAAATGAGGCAGTATTAATTGAAAATTTGAAAATTAAAAATTAAAAATGTTAAATGTGGGAATGGATATTATGGAAAATGAGCAGTAAAGAGGAGCGAATCAACCAACATTAAGGACTGAATGCGCGCTAAAATTTTAAAAAATTCAAATTTCAATTTTCAATTAGCAGTGAACTGTTTCAAAGAATTTTCTTCGTTTCCAATGAATACTCGTTAATTTAGCCGTTCAAAAAAAACATATGAAAAAGATATTATTTATTATTGCCATCGCTGCAGGTAATTTTGCTTTTGCGCAACCACTTACAACTCCGCAGCCGAGTAGTACCCAAACCATTAAACAAAATTTTGGGTTGTCTTCCATTGAATTATCTTATTCAAGACCCAGTTTAAAAGGGCGGAAAGTGATGGGCGACCTGGTCCCTTTTGGCAAAGTATGGCGCACGGGTGCCAACCAGGCAACTACGCTTAATTTTGGCGATGATGTTACTATTGGAGATAAGAAAATTACTGCCGGGAAATATGGCCTTCTTACGATCCCCGGCCAGGACAACTGGATATTGATCATCACCAAACAATTAGATGTAACCTCGCCTGCAGCCTATAAAGAAGAAAATGACGTAGTGAGGGTAAGTGTAAAACCAATGATGATGAAAGATAAAGTGGAAACATTTACCATGCAGTTTTCTAATGTAAAAAACAATGCCTGTGATTTGAACCTGCTGTGGGAAAATACGGCTGTCACACTTCCTATTATGACAGATGTTGACAGTAAGGTAATGAGCCAGATCAATAATATTATGTCGAAGGATAACCTTCCCTATTTTGACGCCGCTATGTATTATATGAACAATGGCAAAGATCTGAACCAGGCTTTGACATGGTTTAATAAAGCTACCGATCAAAATCCTACGGCGTTTTTTATCCATTATCAAAAAGCAAGTTGCCTGGCCAAATTAGGCAAAAAACAAGAGGCCATTGCAGCTGCAACCAAATCGCTGGAGTTGGCGACCACTGCAAAAAATACAGACTATGTAAAATTAAATGAAGACCTGCTTAAAACCCTGAGATAGACTTTCAAAAAAAAATCCTCCCATGGCCGGTATCTTCACCGGCCATGAACTTTCAGATAAATTCTTTTTGGCCCGAATGCACAAATTTCCACGGATTTTTTTTAAAAAATTGTCTTTATTTGTGGTCATTTGTGCGTTTGTGGCAATTAAAAATCTATGTGGCAAGGCCAACCGTAAAATTAGCCAGCTGTCCCCAACGCATGTTGGTTTACTTCCCTGGAGAATTCATTGCATTCCCGGCCAATTTTTTTACCGGTTTCCCCCAAGTAATTTATTTCTGTTTACGCCGCCTTCACAGGATACGAACTTCCCGCCAGCCAGGATACAATGGTCACGGGTGGAGAATAAAAACAGGGTGCCCCTTAATTCTTCTTCATTAATTCTTTCACAGCTGCTTCTATTTGCTGATCACGGCCCAATGACATTACATCAGGCTCATTACGTACTCTGATATCAGGTTCTGTTTGGTTATTTTCACAAAATTTGCCGTCGGGTGAGCGCCATCCTCCCATCGGGATACCAAAATTTAAACCTGGATCGATCTGGGTTTCCCACCATACAAAAGTTCCCGTGCCAGGCACTGGCATTCCGAGCAATTTTCCCACGCCCTTTAATTTATAGGCCACCGGGAAAAGATGCGCATCAGAGTAATTACTTTCCCCGATTAAAACAATGGAAGGTTTCACCCATTTGTCGTAAGGCTCGCTTCCAACATACTGGCCATGCGGAATAATATCGAAATATTTTTTCCCGCTGAGAAAGTCTGATAACTGTTCATGAATATTTCCGCCACCATTGAACCGGGTATCAATGATGATCGCGTCGGTGCTGATATTTCGGCCCAGCGCTTCTTCAAATACGTCGCGCATACTGGCATCGTTCATGGCACGCACATGTATATAGCCGATCTTTCCCCCGGAAAGCTTTTCTACTTCATTGCGCCGGTTCTTTACCCAGCGTTTGTACAACAATTCATTTTCCTGGCCTCCCGTAATGGGTTTCACGGTTTCTTCCCATCGCTTATTGGCAGTGGGATCATAAACCGATAACAAGGTTATTTTACCAACCTTGCGGTTGAGTAACTGGTAAAAATCCACAGAATCATCAATCGCCCTGCCATCGATCATTTCAACAATATTCCCTGCTTTGATCTTTGAAGCGGCCTTATCAAGCGGCCCACCTTCTACCAGCTCAGCAATTTTTAAACCATTCCCTTTATATGAATAATCATAGAACATGCCTAATGCGGCAGTCTGGTCAGAATTGGGCATATTGGGCCTGTAATAACAGCCCGTATGCGATGCATTCATTTCACCCAGCATCTCACTAAGCATTTCCGCAAAATCATAATTGTTATTGATAGAAGGCAGAAATTTTTTATATGCCAAATAGTAAAAATCCCAGTCTACCCCCTGCAGGTCTTCCACATAAAATTTTTCTTTGAGCTGGCGCCAGCTATGGTCAAAAATATAATTCTTCTCTTCGGTTTGTTTCAGTACCATCTCAGTGCTCACATTGATGGGTTCCTGTTTAGCGTTTTCAGCATCAATCTTCATTACTTTGCCGTCTGCCAGCAGGAAGATAAATTTTCCATCGGGAGACAACTCCATGGCTGTATTGTCGGCGCCCAGTTTTAAAAAAAGTTTGGTTTCTTTAGTGCGAAGTTCTGTTACCCACAGGTCGTTGCCTTTTTCAAAACTGGTAAGGTAAAATAATTTTTCACCGTCCTTCGAAAGTATCCAATCGGAGGCCGGGGAGGTATGCAATGTAAGTTTACTCTTACGTTCGGTGAGATTATCCCAATCGATCACGATTGGCTTTGTAGCAGAGTCTTTACTTTTTATTGTGTCGGAAACAGTATCCGCTTTCTTATCCTTATGTGCAGTTTTTGTTTTTTCATCCGTTTCTTTCTTCTCCTTTTCCTGCTTTTCCTCCTGGTCCTTTAGCAAGGCAAATTCTGATTTTGAAAGTTTGGATCTGTCAAATAATGCTTTGGAAAAATACATCGCATATACATCCCCGCTGGTAAGTCCGCCACCCTGCTGGCGCATGCCTTCCCGGTCGGAGCCCCAAATCATCATCTTACCATCCATCACCCATTTAGGGGCCAAATCATCATAACCGCTTTGGGTAAGGTTGTGTAATTCTCCTTTTCCGTCAGCAGAAATCAATCCAACTTCAGGGCCAAATACCCGCTCCGGCGGACCAAAAGGAACCAGGAACCATTTGCCATCCGGGGACCACTGGTAATATTGATCCCCGTCGGAATAAGAATAATTTTTATCCGCGGCTAAAATTGTGCGGGTCTGTTTGCCCGCCAGGTTAATCACTTTCAAAACAACCCGGTTTTCAAGATAGGCTACTTCCTTTCCATCCGGTGAAAAGGTTGGTTGGTATTCTTCAGCACCCGTGGCTATTACCGTTTCCTCTTTCAATACGGTGGACACATAAAAATAAGGTTCCTCCTTACGCGTGATCGACATCGTGTACACGTTCCAGTTATTATCTTTTTCAGCGGCATATACCAGCGAGCGCCCATCCCGGCTGAAGTCAACGCTTCTTTCCTGCCAGGGCGTATTTGTGATGCGCTTGGTGGAACTGCCGTCAAGACTGCTCACAAAGATCTCCCCCCTGCAAACAAATGCAAACTCCTTACCGTTGGGAGAAAGCTTTGCCTCTGTAAAACCGTTCGTTACCGGAACGATCTTATCAATCGTATTACGGCCATCGGCACCAATACGAATATTTACTTTTACAGGTTCGGCGCCGGCTTTCTGCGTATATAGCTCCCCGTTATAACCAAAGCACAGGGTATTATTACGGGAGTGGGTGAGAAACCGAACCGGGTGCTTACTGAAATGAGTAAGCGCAGTTGTTTTACCGGGGTCGGCAAGGCTGCTTTTATAAACATTAAAACTTCCTCCCTGTTCACTCAAATAATAGAAATCATTGTCATTGGAATCAAAAACGGGATTACGGTCTTCCCCAACGAAGGTAGAAAGCTGCGTGTATTTTTTTGTTTTAAAATCATACAACCATATATCGCGCGTTACCGCAGATACATGGTGTTTACGCCAGTCGTTTTCGTATCCCTTGATATCATGATAGATCAATTTACCGCCTGTAGAATTAACAGTGGCATCCAGTGCAGGTGTGGTTAATACCAGTGAAACGCGGCCACCGGTTACCGGAACACTGTATAGTTCACTCATCATTGAAATTGGAAACTGGGCGTTGCTGGCGAGGTCTTGCCGCGAGCCAGTAAAAAGGACTGCCTTATCATCCGCAGTGAAAGTACTGGGGATTTCTTTTGTAGAATGGAAACTGAGCCGTTTTGCCTCGCCACCCGAAGCGGGCATTACAAACACGTCAAAGTTACCATAGCGGTCAGATGCAAATGCAATGCTCTTTCCATCGTGGCTCCATACCGGTGCAAATTCATAGCTTTCACTTAATGTAAGTGGTGTGGCTGCGCCGCCGGAAGATGGCACCGAATAAATATCTCCTTTATAACTGAAAAGAATGATTTGGCCATCGGGTGAAATGGATGGATACCGCAACCACAAAGGATTATCCTGGCTCATTGTTTCGGCAGATAAAAACACACCCAGTAGCAAAAAAACTATCTGTCTCATAAGTATATTTTTGTATTAATTGTATCTGTACTGTAATTATACGAAAATAAAATGCAATTGCAAATTGAGGGGGAGGTAATAATGAATAATGAGTTCGCCGCACTTATTAGTCATTCATTCTTCATTATTCATTATTCATTCTTCATTCATCATTAATACACCTGTTCGTCATATGGTATATTCCGGATAAGCGGTTCTCTATTTACTAAAAATTTATTTTTCCAAGCAACAAACGCTGCCGCTAATGCCAATAAAATTAATAAGGATAAGCCTTTGGAGAGATTGGCTTTTTCCGATATAAATCCGATCAGGGATGGCCCTGTAAGAAAACCAATCAACCCACCTGTTGTAACCATTGCAAAGCCTTCTACAGTACTTACACCTGCTATATTGGCAGAAGCGCTGAATAAAACCGGCACTATACAGGAGCAGCCAAATCCAATTAAAATATAACCCGTAATTGCAACCATCACTGCAGGGGCAAATACTACGATCAAAAACCCGGTGGCGGCCAACAGGCTCCCGGAGATCACTATTTTTTTACTGCCGATCCTTGCAATCAGGCTGTCACCATTCAATCTCCCGAAAGTCATGGCTATAGAAAATCCTGCATAGCCAAGACTTACCAATTCTTTAGGCGAGTGTAATATTTCCCTGAGATAAATAGCGCTCCAGTCTGCCACACATCCTTCCGCCATGAAAGTAACCATACAAATAAATGATATCCCCAATATGGTTAGTGAGGGTAATTTTATTCCCGACCTGGAATGAATGATATCGCGGTTGGCTAATAAATATTTCCTGTTGAAGATAATGACGGTGGTGATAACAGATGCTACCAGCACGATTTGCCAGCCTGAAGGAACGTGAATCGAAAATAAAGCCACTGCCAATCCTGCACTTACCGCACCACCAAGACTATACATCCCATGACATGTGCTCATCATAAGCCGGCCATATTTTTTTTCAAGAATGTTGACTGTAGCATTGGATGATACACCGTTTAAAAAACTGTTCAGGCCAAAAAAATATAAACATATCCAAAACATGACGCGGTTTACAGAATTGATCTGGATGGTCATAACGCAGCATAACAGCATGTAGCCAAAAAACATCCATTTACCAACAGGTATCTTACTAAATACCCTGGTAGAAAGAAGCATCCCCGTAATTGCTCCCAATGGTGAAAGCAATAAGGATAAACCAAGGCTGCCATCTGTAAACCCAAGCCTGTGCTTAATTCCGGGTATGGAAGCAACCCAGGTTCCAAACAAAAGACTTGAAGTGGAAAACAGGAAACCAACCGCAAGGGCAGGTTTTATTTTGATAAAGGAGGAAATATTTTTTAGCATGAGAAAATCAAATTTACAACATCTCATTAAAGAAAATACAGGTATTCAATTACAGGCATTGAATCAGTAGTCAATTTTATCCAACAGCGGCAGGGGGTAATGAAGATTAAAATTAAAGCATCCAGCTACCTGCAAACCATGGCAGGGTGTCTTCGTTATTTAAGGATAGAAAAGATACATCTCTTACCATTTTATAACATCCGAAATTGCATTTACCCAACTAATTTAACCATTGATATTATTAATTTAGACACGCATTAACAGGATGTTCGGCTAATTACCGATATTAGATATAGATTTGTGCCCTAGTAAAAATAACCGCTAATGAATGATAGCAATAAAGATTTCAAAGTAAAAGCCAATGATTTTGTTTTTTATTTTGATAAAAGTGAAATAGCGGATGCCGACCTTGTACAAAAATCCGTCACTGAATTTAATTTCATAAAAGAATACCGTTCTATTAATGCAGTATTGGTGGAAGCTGATACCTATAATAAAAAATTTAAAATCTCGATCGAAGGCGAAATATTTTTGATTGAAATTAAAGATGAACTTGACCAGATGCTTGAAATAATGGGCTTTGGTTTAGCGGTTAATAAACAACTTACTAATATCAAAGCGCCCATGCCGGGATTGGTTTTGGAAATTGATGTAACAGAAGGACAGCTGGTAAATGCAGGCGATAAAATTTTAATACTGGAAGCCATGAAGATGGAAAACAGCATCATGATCCCTGCCAGCGCTACCATTAAAAAAATATTGGTATCAAAAGGACAGGCTGTGGACAGGGGACAGGTTTTAGTAGAATTGAGCCCCCTCTAACTCCTCAAAAGGCTAAGATTATAAACACAGATAAGATTTAAAATGCATTTTTAATAAAACAACCATGCAAAAAATATTAGTGGCCAACCGTGGTGAGATTGCTTTAAGGATTATGCATACGATCCGGAAAATGGGGATCAGGTCAGTAGCAGTTTTTTCTGAGCCTGATAGAAATGCGCCTCATGTATTATTTGCCGATGAGGCGGTTTGCCTGGGAGCCGGCCCTTCCGCCCAATCTTATTTGAATGGAGAAAAAATAATTGCTTTTGCAAAAGAACTCGGCGTGGATGGTATTCATCCCGGCTATGGATTCTTAAGCGAGAATGCTGATTTTGCTCAAATGGTAGACGATGCAGGCATCAATTTCATAGGTCCGGCCCCGGAGGCAATGAGGAGAATGGGATCAAAACTGGCAGCCAAAGAATGTGTAAAGCAATTCAATATTCCCATGGTTCCGGGTACCGGCCAGGCAATCGAAGATCTTGACTTCGCTAAAGAAATTGCACAACAAACAGGTTACCCTATATTGATAAAAGCTTCTGCCGGTGGAGGTGGAAAGGGTATGCGGGTAGTAGAAAAAGAAGCCGACCTGGAAGAGGAAATGCAAAGGGCCATTAGCGAAGCAAGATCCCACTTTGGTGATGGCGCAGTTTTTATAGAGAAATACGTTTCCTCGCCGAGGCATATAGAGATACAGGTGCTGGCAGACAAACACGGTAATGTGGTACACTTTTTTGAGCGCGAATGCAGCATCCAGCGCCGTCACCAGAAATTAGTGGAAGAATCTCCTTCCTCCATCCTTACACCCGAACTTCGCGAAGCAATGGGCGCAGCAGCGGTAATGGTGGCGAGGTCATGTAATTATACAAACACTGGTACTGTTGAATTTTTGCTGGATGATCAACTGAATTTTTATTTCCTGGAAATGAATACCCGCTTGCAGGTAGAGCATCCTGTTACTGAAATGATCACCGGTAAAGACCTGGTAGAAGAACAAATTAAGATCGCCAGAGGCGAACCCCTTTCCTTTACCCAAGATGATCTCGTTATTAACGGGCATTCAATTGAACTTAGGGTGAATGCAGAAGATCCGCTGAATGATTTTTTGCCTTCAATCGGTGAGCTTACAACTTATATTAAGCCAGGAGGCGAAGGTGTAAGGGTAGATGATGGCTACGAAGAAGGAATGTCGGTCCCAATCTACTACGACCCGATGATAGCCAAGTTAGTTACACATGGAAAAGACAGGGCAGATGCCATTGCAATTCTATCCGGCTTATCCGGGAAAAAACA
>JBDTVX010000086.1:0-15798 GCA_040007015.1 Ferruginibacter sp.
TGGTTTAAAAAACTAAACGCTGTGTTTCATTTTGCGAAAGGTCAGGATTTCTGAAATTAAAAGTATTTTATTTAATAGAGGCTATACAATTGGCTTCTGGAAAAATCCGGGGTATTAATAACAAGATATAAGCATTCAATATCCTATAGGTAAAAAGGGCTGTCTTTTTAAGACAGCCCTTTTATGATATTAAATTTGATGCGATTATTGGCGCAAAAAATACGGCACACCCACCCGATACAATCAATCCACCGATGTATTTACGTTAAACGTGCGCCAGCTATGCCAGAACTCCTGGTAAGCGGGTAATGGTTTCAGTAAGAATGCTGTATCGATACCCTGGCCATTTATTTTGTAATGATGGTTATTGAACGTGATGGTATCGCGGTTTAAAGAAAACACAGCGTTTTCGCCCGGTCTTTCAAAAGCAAAAAAGCTTTTATTGTCATTGGCCAATACAAGCAGCACAAAATGGTTTCCCACTTTATCCTGGATGATCCGTTCTGTTTTCAATTTATTCCAGTCATACGCTTTTCTTTCCCTGCCCGCTTTAACGCCTATTACCCAAGATTTGTCTTTCCAGGATAGGCTATCCGTACCCGTTAGTTCGCTTTTACTTTTGCCGCTTTCGTATTTCATTGTGGTGTCGTAAGATGTTATAAAAGCCGAATCGGGCTGCATTACCATTGAATTTGGATTCAGGCGCAACCATGCGCCCAGGGATGTTTGTGTACTGAAATATTCAGGCAGTTGCTGCCCTTTTAATTTACCGGTGATGGCTTCCCCGTTTACCTGGCGCCACCAGCTTTTGGTGCCCTCATCTTCAAACATGGCATTGAAATGATCCATCCCCACCAACCTGAACTGTGCAGGCTTTTCGTTGACAAGCGGTTCAAAAACGCGGCCGGTTCTGCATACGGTGCAATAAGTAACAATCACCGGCTTACCGCCAATGATGTCCTGCACCTGGTGGTGAAATCCTAAAAACCTGATGGGATATGCCTTAGCTTCCCCATTATTAACGATACCAATTACCAACCTGCTGGTGTCTACCTTGTTTGCAGCTGCACCTACCATCAATACATTTTTGGGTTGATAAAACATGTGATCGGCAGCCATTTCAAAATTTACCATATAAATAACCACGGCAAGTAAACCAAGGGGGAACATCAGTAACCATTTCTTTTTCCAGCTTGATTTAAACAACCCCGCTAACAGCATCACCCCAAATAAAGTTCTAAATACCCATCTCCACCGGTACAAAAAATAAGCAACATCAATACTGTTCATACGTTGACTTCCGGGCATCGGCATTATCAAATAAACATTCAGGATCTCAAATATCAACAACCCGGTAAGACCTGTGAAAAATAGCTTTTTCATATTTATAGTTTTCAAATTAAAAATTAAAAATGTTGTAGGCGGCTGTCTCAAAATAAAATTTTCGTCTCCCCAAATGAGGGTGAAATTGAACTTTAGAAATTAAGAAACACCGATTCAACGTCAAGCATTTTTAATTACTTATTTACTGCTCCGTTACCGGTAAAGGGAATTCTGTCCATACATCATCCCCCGCCCTGTCGAGAGGGAGTTGATTTAACCGCCCATACCTGCGCATATCAATCCAGCGATGGCCTTCAAAAAATAATGAAAACCTCCTTTGGTTCAGCATTTCATCTATTAATGCAGCCTTTGTCATTGCCCCGCTGTAATCGGTAAGCTGGTGGCCCTTTCTTATTATATTCAATGCTTTAACGCCTTCGGCCAGGTTATTGGTTTGAATATTTGCTTCCGCATATACAAGTATCAATTCTTCATTTCTTATTACAG
This sequence comes from Ferruginibacter sp., assembly GCA_040007015.1. Taxonomy (GTDB): domain Bacteria; phylum Bacteroidota; class Bacteroidia; order Chitinophagales; family Chitinophagaceae; genus Ferruginibacter. The sequence continues at coordinate 1,831 of JBDTVX010000086.1, forward strand.
GCATAGGCGCTGTAACCGATGTATATACCCATACATCCCGGTTGCTGGTAAGACCGTTAAGCGATGCCGGTGATGCACGTAAGGTAGCTTTATTAATCCTGTCATCACCTGCGGCAATATCGGTAGCATAAGATGGATGAGCAACCCTGGTTTCCCCGGTTTGGTTTTGAGGAATGAACATAGGATTTAACTGGTCGCCGGAACCGGTACCAAAAACATGATATACGCCAAGGTTAAAATCTTTATTCAGTCCAAAGAATGATTCATTCAAAGCAGAAAGCGCACCGGTCCAGCTTTGCTGATAAACGGCTACTCTCGCTGCAAGTGCACGGTTAAATTTTGTTAAGCCGGCCGCATCGTCAAAACGCTCGGTACCGGATCCTGTAAATCCCGCAATAGGAAATGCAACAGATGCGGTGCTAAGATCTGTTTTGGCTAAATCAAGCAGGGAAATAATTGCAGTTAATGCTTCCGTGTTATCTACAAAAGGCCCGAGATTGTCAGGATTATCAACATCTATTCTTATGCCGTTTGAATCTGTAAGATTAAGATTGAGCAAAAGCTGGTAAGCCTTGACGGTTTTTGCAAAACCCAAATACCCTTTTTTCTGTCCGTCGGTTATAAGCGTTGAGTTTGTAGCCGCCTGTATAAGGGTATTGCAATTTTTTATTACCCTGTACCTTGCGGCCCAGGGATTAGTAATATAAAAATTACTACTGCTTAAAGTGCCGTTGCTTGCCCCAAGCAGATCAAGAACATACCGTGGTTCAGATGTCAAAAAATGATATCCTTCCCGCCCGATCGTACCCACATCATCCAGGTATAAATCAATCACATTGCGCATCCCCGCTTCTGTGCCGCTTACAAGGTTATTTAAATCGCCCGGAGAAGCATTTTTTAAAAAATCTTCCACCGTTGCATTGTTCAGGTTACCATAATCTTTTTTACAGGAATTAAAAAGGAAAATAACACTTAGTAAAAAGACGGTTTTTATGATGATAATTTTTTTCATAATATTTTGTATAATGTTTTATTGAATCTTAAAAATCGAATGTTACATGAAAGTTTGCACGTTTGGAAGAAGGATAAGGGTCAACATCCACACCGGTGGAAAAGCCCGTCCCAAAGTTGGATACTTCCGGATCATAAGAATTATATTTTGTAACAGTGAGGTAGTTGTTAAGTGATACCCCCACCCGGACTGACTTTACCCATTTAACCGGTAAGCTTGTGAATGAATAATACAATCCAATTTCACGTAACCGTAAATAGGTGGATGTTTGTACAAATTCTTCTGCGCTTACGCCCACCTGGGTGATCCTGTAAAAACCGTCGGGGAGCCCTGCCTTGTTAGAAACATTATCATAATCTACACTTGTGCCTCCAAAATCATTTTGCAGGCTTGTTAAGTTTACATTTTGACCGCCTTTTTTCCAATGCAAAAGAAAACGCAGGCTTAACTTATTAAAGAAGGTAATTTCATTGTAAGTATTCATTTGAAAGGTAGGTTCTGCATCGCCCAATACCCCTACTCCTGTCCCATTTAAACCCAGGATCTGTGTGGCGGATTTGCCTTCCTGTATCTGGAAAGATCCTAATACATATCCAAAAGAACCCTGTGGTATGGAAGGTATGGTCAGCTTGGTTACTTTTGACCGGTTCATCCAAAAGTTTACGGAAGTATTCCAGGTTATGTTCCTGGATTGTATCGGCCTTGCATTCATGCCCAACTCAATGCCATGGTTTCTCAGGTCGCCCGCATTCAGCCATTTGGTTGAATAACCTGATGAGGCCTGCAGATTAGTAAGCATTAAAAAGTCCTTAATCGTTTTGCTGTAATACGTTAATTCAAATCCCAGGTGCCCCTTAAAAAGACTAAAATCCAGGCCCGTTTCAAATTCTGTTTGCCGTTCCGGTTTAATATCAGCCTGGCCCGCCTGTATATCTACAATCACCCCGGGAAAACCAGTAATATTTGAAACAGCCAACGACGTGAATTTACTTCCATAAGCAGGAACATTGTTTGCCTGGCCATAAGCGGCACGCAATTTTATGTTCTCAAAAAATCCTTCTTTCAATAGCCCCATATTGGTAAGGTTCCATGAAATGCCCGCTTTTGGATAGGTATAATACTTGCCTTCATCACCGTTGTTGCTTGACCTGTCGAAACGTACACCCGCTGTTAAAGTAACCGCATCAATAATGGTAGCTTCTTCCTGTATAAAAATACCTGAATTCAGGTATTTTGTCCGCAGTTGCGTTGCATTCAGGGAACCGGCCTGGCTTACATTAGACTGGCCCGAAATCAGCTGTGTTGCAATATTTAGTAAATTATTGTAGTCCCCGGTTTCCTGTGTTATGCCTGCAGATGTTGTCAGTGAAAATTTATCTGAAGGAGTAAAATTGTTTACTAAAGAGAGAATGTAATTTGTATTTAAACTCCTGGTGAATCCCTGGATAGATGTGCCTTTACTTGTTGCCTGGGATTGAAGTATGCCCGGAAATAATACATTTGTCTGAAGATTATAAAAATCAACTCCTCCTCTCGCTATTACCTTAGTATTGCTGTGACTATTTTTTTGCAAACTGATATCAAGATTTACCCCGGTAATAAAGCGGTTCACGGATTCATTGTTACGGCCAAGAGCAATATTTTGTAACGGGTTGGATGCTGCAAAAGGATTTGCGGGATAATTCCCACCGGCATCTGCACCCAGTTGTACAAAACCAGGTGTTGAAGAAAGGGCAACGCCGGTAGTAACACCTCCCGAATTTTCGTTACCGAATAATCCCCTGTCGGCAGAAGAGTTTATATAATTAGTGCTTAACCCGATTTTTATATTTTCAGTGATCTTGTGGTCAACATTTAAGCGCATAGCGGTGTTTTGATAACCTGTATTTTTTACAATGCCGCTTTCATCTTTTTGCGCAGCAGAAAAATTAAAAGTTGTTTTATCATTTCCCCCGCTCAGGCTCAAAATGGTGTTGCGCGAAAAGCCGGTATTGCCATACACTTCTTTCTCGTAGTCATGTATTTCAGCGCCGGCTGCAGCTGCATCTTTAAATTGCTGGACGAGAAAGGGGCTGGCCGCAGGATCCCTGGCCAAATTAGCTTCTGTAAAGTTTCTTACACCCAACAGCTTTCTTACTTTAATAGTGCCCAGGTCCTGGGAAACAGAAATTTTTGTTTTCCCGGCTTTGCCTCTTTTAGTAGTAATGATGATAACGCCACCCGATGCTTTGGATCCATAAATAGCCGCTGCAGAGGCACCCTTTAATATTTCAATATTCTCAATATCTGCTGCATTTAGATCTGCAATGCGGCTTGAAGGATTATCCTGGTTGGAAGTAGGTGAACCTGTTTTAAGCGCCTTGGTAAGCACATTTAACCCGGCGGAGGTGGAACTATTATCCACAAAAACGCCGTCCACCACATACAGGGGCTGGCTATTGCCATAAACAGAAGTAACCCCTCTCAGCTTTACTGAAATCCCGCCACCAGGGGCACCGGAATTGGCATTGATATAAGCACCCGGAATTTTTCCTTCCAGTGCCGCATCAAATGTTTGCGCGGGTGCAGTACCATTCAATTGCTTTGAGGAAATCGTTGCTACTGCATTGGCCAGGTTCCTTCTTTTTACGGTAGTGGATAATCCTGTTACCACAATTTCATCCAGCCTGGCTACATCTTCGTCAAGCCTTACCTGTAATTCAGTTATGGATGCACCCGTTTTAATTGTTTGCGTTTTGAGGCCTGTTGAACTCACTGTCAATACTGCATTTGGAGGAACCGATAAACTAAACCTGCCATCGGCATCAGCGATGGTTGTTATTGAACTGTTCTTTACCGAAATTGTTGCACCGGCAACGGGCGTTCCATTTGCTGATATCACCTGGCCCGATAGTGTTTTGTTTTGTGCCAACAAAATGCCCGGAAGCAAGATCAGAAATAACCATACTGTTTTTAATAACATTCCTTTTTTCATTGTTAGTGTTGGTTTTGGATAAAGTAAAAAAGTTTAAAAAAAAATTGCTGGGTAGTTTACGGGGCAGGTTGTTTATTTGTAAAAATGTGTGTGCCGTAGCCGTTCTCCGCAATCTGCTTCGCTCTTGGCGGATAGGTAGACAGGTCAGTTGGTGTTGTAGCAGCAAGCCCGTCTACATAACGGTTAAACATACAAAAAGCAGCAGCTATCAGTACGGTATCATGTATGTCCTTATCGGTTGCACCAAGGCCTTTAGCGTATTCGATTTGTTCGGGTGTTACATGCTTGCCCCCTTTTTGTACGCTGCCTGCAATGGCTAACAAGGCTTTTAATTTGTCCGGAATACCCGCATGCTCATAATCTTTTTTTACCTGCTCTACCAATTCCGTGTTTCCACCCAAATAGCAAACAGCAATAGCCCCATGGGATTGCTGGCAATAGAAACAATTATTCAGGTAAGAGACATGGGCGGCAATTAATTCCCTGTCTGCCATACTTAATCCATCGGTATCACGTAATAAGATATTTGCCAGGTCACCCATTGGTATTGCGGTCTCCGGGCGGAAAGCCATTAAGGCCCTGATACCCGGAAGGTGTTCATCTACATTAATGTGTGGCATATATTGATTTTTATTTTAAAGGGAAATTTTTTTTATCACTCATGTTGTTACCTCAATTTATCCTCAGCAAGCAGGGTTCCCCTTACCCGCGATCTTATCTTTTCAAAAGCCGTATCCCTTGATGTTGATTCATCATCCGCGAATGGTGAAAAGCCACAATCATCTGTAGTTCCAAGCTGGCTAACGGGGATAAATTCTGATGCTTCCAGAATCGTATCACATATTTCTTCCGGCGTTTCCACCCTTGGATTAAGTACATCAGTAACACCCAAAAAAACATGCTGGGAGGGTTTTATATTTTCTTTGATGGATGCCAGTACGGATCGCTTATCTTTTTCACCGGCATATTCCAGGTAAAAATTACCGGCCTGCAACTGAAACAGCAACGGCAGTAAATTGGCGTAACTGATATCTTCACTATGGGTTGAATCATGATCACCGCCAGGACAGGAATGCACACCTATTCTTTTTCTTTCCTCATCCGTGAAGCGCATCAACACTTTATTGTTCAGATCAATAAATGACCTTAGTAAATCACCGGTCGGATCTAACTTTAAGGCAAGCCTTCCCTCGGTAAAATCAACCTGTACATTGTAAGCTCCGCTGTTCAGGCATCTCCTGATATCAGCTTCCGCTTCATTCAGCAAATCATAAATGAACAGTTCGTGAGGATAACCTTCGATGCCTGTTTGGGGATACAATAAGCTTATAGCTGAAACGGAAATAACGGCCTGCTTTACAGGCAATACGGTAAACCCCCGGGCTTTTTCAAGATAACTGTTCGCATAGGTTTGATAATGAAAAGGGCCCGATGTGATAATAGGTAACTGCCTTGTGTGGCCGTCTGCAAATGGAATTACAACGCCGCCAGCCGCAAGATTTTGTAACCCATTAACAGGATAAGTTGCAAAGCTTGGTTTTGTTTGCTCTCCATCCGTTATTACAGGCGAACCGGTTTCTTCAAAACATTTGATGGTATCTTTTAAAGCTTTGTCAAAAAGTTTTGATAATTCAGCTTCCTCAATTTGCTGTTGTGAAAATGCGCTTAATGCATCTACCAGATATTTGGGGCGGGGAATGCTGCCGATTGGTTCTGTTGGGATTTTCATACGCTGGTTATAAATTGTTTTAAAAAATAATTCCGGTTATCTGTTTGTTATTTATACACATTTAAATCCGCATAGCCTTCTTCCGCACGCATCTTTGCACGTTCCACATACACCTGCCTGTCTTGCGGCGCCCAGGTATCAAGGCCATCCACATACCTGTTGAACATACAAAAAGCGGCGGCGATCAATACGGTGTCATGTATCTCTATATCCGTGGCACCAAGGCTTTTAGCATGTTCAATTTGTGCTGCCGTAACAAATTTGCCGCCCTTTTGCACACTGCCTGCAATACTTAACAGTGCTTTTAATTTATCCGAAACAGTAGTTGACCCATAATCTTTTTTGATGTCATCAATGAACTGCATATCGCAATCAAAATAATGTTGTGCAAGCGCTCCGTGAACATTCTGGCAAAAGAAACAATCGTTCTGTGATGACACCCAGGCGCCGATCAACTCCCTTTCACCACGCGTGAGCGTATTGTTATCATTATGCAATAATATTTCCGCCAGGGCATTTAAATGCTTTGCTGTTTCCGGGCGAAAAGCCATTGGCCCCCTTATGCCGGGCAAATCATTTTGCAGGTTTATATGAGCCATAATATTTGATATTTGAAAATTGATATTTGAAAATTGAAAATTGGAAATTATATCAATGAAACAAAAACAATCAGGGTTGAACGACGTACTTCCAAATTACAATTTAATGCCCTATGCCGGCTTCACTTTTGATATTGGATAAAGTACCCTTTGCAGAATGCAGTATAACGCTATTAAGCCCGCCTTTTGCCCATTCACCGTTCACCTTGTACCAGTTTCACCTTCTACCTTCCACCTTTTACCTTTCACAGTTGCGGCATCGTATATCCTTTCGCCATCCGCTTTCCCATTTCTTCATAAATGGCCGGGTCGGTTGGCGTAAAACTTGCCAGGCCATCTACATAACGGTTGAACATGCAAAAGGCGGCCGCTATTAATACCGTATCATGTATCTCACCGTCATCCGCACCTTCCCGTCTTGCCAAATCAATATCAACCGGCCTTACTTCTCTACCGGATACCTTTACTTTACCTGCAATGTTTAACAACGCTTTCATTTTATCGCTCACACCGGATCGATGCATATCCAGCAATACCTCATCCACAAAATTCTTTTCTTCCCCGTATAAACATCTTGCTGCTGATGCATGGCTGCTCATGCAAAACATACAATCATTCCGATGAGAGGTATACGCTGCTATCAGCTCTCTTTCCGCTTCTGATAATGTTGACGGGCCTCGTAATAAAACCTGTGCAAGATCATACAATGGCTTCCCTGTTTCCGGCCTGAATAATACCAGGCTTCTTATTCCGGGAACTCCTTCTTCAACTTTAATATGCGCCATGTTAAATTTGTATGTTATTAATTTTTTTTTAACAGATCCCATTGCTACTATTTAACTTCTGTTGCAATTGATCCTTCTCCGGAAAAACCGACCCGTATATTTATTCGACGTTCATCAACGCAGTGCGCTCTTCCAATTCACCGACCCTATCGTTAACCTTATCTTTTGTAAAAAATGTTGTCACCAATCCAATTAAAAATACCAATGAGAAAATAAAAAGTGAATTACCATAGCCACCCAATTCGGTTACAAGCACCCCGACAAATAACACCGCCGTTGCCGTAAACAGCCTGCCTGCATTAAAACAAAACCCTGTTGCCCTGCCACGTATACCCACGGGGAACAAACCGGGTATGTAAACGGACAATACGCCCTGGCTGGCGCCAAAAAATAAAGCCATTACAACAATTTCCGCGTAAATAACCGGCGAAAAAGAAGCATTGGTTTTAAACATAACAAAGGATAGCACGGTACACACTGAAAAGCAAAGCAGCATTGACTTCCGGAGCCCGATGGCATTGGTGAGCCATCCCGATAAAAATCCTCCCGTCAGTCCGCCCATGCCAAGCATCATCATGCTAAGGCCCCGTTCCTTTTGTGCATCCCCGGTGGTAATTAAACTTTGGATCCAGGTGGGTATCCAGGAAAAGATCGCCCACATACCAATGAGCATGGTGCCAAAGATGACAGATCCTGTTACCAGGTCGGTGCGGTGATCGGGGGCAAAAATGTTTTCATTCTTTGTATGGTGAACAATTACATCCCGGTCATATTTCCATTTCTTTGATTCCCGCAACAGCCAGCCTGAAAGTATAGCAATAATGACGGGTATGATGCCCACCAAAAATCCCTGGCGCCAGGATGAAACGAAGTAATCAATTACACCTGCGGAAAAAATACCTACCGGTATAGAAATAGATAAGATACCAATGAAAATAGCCCTCGTTTTTTTCGGCCATTCTTCCATCATTAAAGTAGTAGTGGTAACCAACACCCCACCTAAACCAAAACCGGTAAAGAAGCGGCAAATAACAACGCCCCACCAGGTGGGCATGTAGCCCGTAAGTATGGTAAATAAGCCGTAGCTGGCAATGGACAATATCACACCTGCTTTTCTCCCGGCTTTATCGCTAACGGTACCAGCTATAAAACCACCGAAAGCGCCACCAAAAATAAAAATGGCATTGATATAGGCGCTGATATTATTTAATTCATCCCCGCTCTTGTCGCCTAAGAGATCCTTTACCGCTACCGGTAAATAAACAGACATTAAGGTAGATACCGTACCGGCAAAGGCAGTTCCGAAAAAGCAAATAGCAAACAGGAGCCAATGATAAAGTGTTATAGTATCAGCCCGGTCTTTAATTCTATGTTCTACTGGTATTGCTTGCATACTTTTAATCGTTTTTAAGGCTGTTTATACTTCAATAATTAAATCATTAAGGCGTACAATAAATGACGCCTGGTTTTCGAACAGTAAAATCAGCCTTGCTCAGTTGCAATTTTGAAAAAGAATTATTGCCTTCCTTTAATTTTAAATATTCACCTGGCTGTATATTCTCAAATACCTGCACCGCATGACTAACCGGCCACTTTATTTCAACGCTTTGAACAGTTGTAGCCTGGCCAATACCTATGTGCTGTGCCAAGGGATTGGAGCCAAAGCTTCCGCCGGAATTAACATCCCGGTAAACAGACCTTACCACGCCGTTCTCCAGGAAGGATACTTTTATTTTGGCCCCAATAGCGGCCCTGTTGCAGGTGGTTCCTTCGAGTGAAATATTTATCCAGTGGTTATTATTTTGCCCCGGATTTATGTATAAAGAGTTTTGATAGGCATCCCCCGCGTAAGCGCCACCCATATCGATGCAAATGTCTTCGTCACCATCGTTGTCTAAATCGGCAAAGGAAACCCCATGACCCTTTTGCAGGTTACCAACCCGCGCAGAGGTGGTTACATCAATAAACCTGCGGCCGACTATATTTTTGAACATCTTATTCGGAACCAGCGATTGGTACAAAGGATTGCCGGTGCCCAGGTACATATCCAGGTAGCCATCGTTGTCAATATCACCAATATTGGCACCCATCGCAAATGCGACTTTATTCAAAGCAGCTTTTTCCGATACATCTTCAAATGTTCCGTCATGATTGTTTCTGAGCAGGAATACTTTTCCCGAATTACCAACAGGCTGGCCCAAAGCTTCCGCCGCCGCATACCAGGCCAGTGACCTGTTAAAGTCATAGCCACACACAAGGATATCAAGCCAGCCGTCATTATCATAATCCCAGAACCATGTCGGGAAGGTGCGTGTTTTGTTGTTGCCTAAACCAGCCTGCCTGGTTTCATCTTTAAAATGGATATTACCATTTTGTATCCCTTCATTTTTCAGTAATATTTTATCCCCGTCCAAAGTAGATATAAAAATATCGGGCAATCCGTCATTATCATAGTCGCCCGATGTTACACCCTTTACAAAAGCGACAACCTTGCATCCTGCATTGGCGGCTACTTCCGTAAAGGTTCCGTTTTTGTTATTGATGTATAATTCACGGGGGCTGGTACAATCGGATGTTGTTTCATTGCCTATAAAAACATCCAGCCAGCCATCATTATTAAAGTCATTCCAGGTGGCAGTTTGTGTAGGATAAAAAGAAAGCAACCCACTTTGTTTGGTAACATCTGTAAACGTGCCATCGCCATTATTTCTCAATAAGGAATTGGGTTCCCTGCCAAACTCCCCTTTCCATCCGCCACGTAAAACAAAAATATCTTTCAGGCCATCATTGTTATAGTCGGTTTGCATCATGTTTAAACCGCCTGTAAGGTATTTCAGACCCGAAGAATCAGGGATATCAGTAAACGAGCCATTGGAATTATTTCTGCAATAGTGCATACCCTCCCCCAATCTCCAGCTGCTGGTGACAATATCCAAATAACCATCATTATTAAAATCATCAGCGATGCTGCCCCCTGCCAGGTTTTTTGTGTTCAATCCAATTTTTACTGCAACGTCAATAAAAGGTTTTACACCGGAAGAATTATCTGAATCAAGCCCTTTTATCAAAAAGTTGGCCGGCACTTTTTGCGGGTATCCGCCAATAGTCATGTAAGCAATGTTGAGGAGCCACCTTGACTCAAGATCGCTTGGATCTGTTTTTATAATCCGTCCGTATAATTCAATTGCTTTTTCCGAACCTACTTTATCCACGTGCACGCCCCTTCCGGTTATGGGAAAAATGCATGACCCGCCACTATGGTCATTAACGCAGTTCATCCTTTCTCCTAATCTTACATTGGCTATTGCAAGTTGTTTCATCACTTTTAAACTCCTGGCTATATCCCAGGTTTGCACTTTTTTTAGCAGATTTTCAAACAAAACTATTGACTGTAGTTCTTTACCTGCCTCAAGTAATGTAAGGGCTATTGAGTATTCAGCATTAGCAGAATCCAAAAAATTGGAAGAACCGTTATACGCCGAATTGTAAAGATCTAATTTCGCTTCCTCGCAAAAAGTATTTCCGGGATCATATTCGCTTTTAGCTACAGATGAAAGGAGGTCGGTCATTTCTCCATTTCCTGAAATTCTGTTTTTACATGACCCCGGGAAAAATACAACCAAAGCCATTATTGTTATCCTGGATATGCCATTATTCATTTGAGTATGTTTTGCAATTTATTATTATAGTGCCCGTTAAAAAATTTGTCAATTATATTCTCAAATTCCAGACTACATAAAATGATCGTCAATTGCACTTCCGGCTCATTTCTTTAAATGATCATACCCCTGAGGTAAACGATTGTAGCCATGGTCCTTTAACCGCTCACCCAGGCCTTTGTAAAAAGCAGGGTCTGCAGGTGTAACCGTGGAAAGCCCATCCACATAACGGTTGTACAAACAAAACAGGGCGGCTATTAAAACCGTGTCATGTATCTCCAGGTCCGTTGCCCCTGCATCTTTTGCATTTTGTACCGATCCGGCCGTTACGTTTTTACCTCCCCGCTGCACCTGCGCCGCGATGATCAGTAATGCCTTCATTTTATCACTTACCGGGGCAGTTGATATATCCTGTTTTACTTTAGCAGAAGTATTTTCTTCGCCCAGTAAAATATCTGCTGCTGCGGTATGAGCGGTTGCACAGAAATTACATTCATTTCGATAAGAAACAATTGTGGCAATTAATTCCCGTTCGCCTTCTGTTAAAGTAGACGGGCCCCGAAGCAATATCTGGGTAAGCTCACGAATGGGCACGGCGGTATCTTTCCTGTATTCCAGCAGGCCCGTAATGCCGGGCAAATGTTCTTCTAACGGAATGTAAGGCATAAATATTTTTTATTTAGCTGATCAAAATTTTGTTCCTAATGAAATGTAAAAAGTTCTGCCGTCTGCAGGCAAAATTCCGGGTCCCGGGTACATCGTGATTCTCCTGTTAAAGTATTTTTCGTTCGTAAAATTGTTAAGCCCGGCAGACAAATGGAATTGTTTTGAAAATTGCCAGCTGCCCCTCCAGTCCCATACATGATACGCCGGGATTGCACCGATCACACCATTGCTGCTTGATTCGGTATTAAAAGCATCATTGTACGTTTTGCTGGTGAAACTGTATTGAAAATCAAAAGACAAATTTTTATACCTGAATTTAAGACCGCTTTTATTGACCCATGCAGGAGCGTTCTCAACAAAGTTCCCTTCAACTTTTTTATTGGTTCCCGATTGATTGATTGTGCCGCTTACGTACCTGGCATCATTATATGCCAGCGAATTGAATATACTTATATCACTGTTTGTTTTCTTTGGTTCGATTAGTTTCATTATTGATAATTCTCCAAAAGCCTCAATACCTTTTGTCACGGAGTTGCCGATATTGGTGGTAAAAAGGTAATTTACACCTGCTGTGTTTTTTTGGGAAATAAGGCCGATCTTGTTACAATAAAACAGGTAAAAGGCGTTTACCTCAAATTGCAATACGGCTTTATAATGGCCTCTGTAGCCAAGATCTATATCATAACCTTTGCTGTCTTTCAGAGACGGATCAATCTTATCCAGCCTGTCGGCGGGTGTAACATTAGCATATAAATACGGGCGGTATGCCTGCGAAATATTTCCATAAAGCTGTGTGGATGGGCTTATTTGATATTGCAGTCCTGAGCCAAAAAGCGGAAAGTTTCTTTTACTGCGATAGGCAATAGCCGCGACTGCATTGTTTATTACTCCCGTAAGATCTGTTTTAATGATCTCATATCTTACGCCGGGCGTTACCGAAAATTCCGGTGTTATTTGAAAGATATTTTCGGCAAAAAAAGCATAATTATTTGTCGCCAGGTGAAGGTCTATACCGTAAGGCTTTGTAAGGGAAAGATCAAAATCGTTTCCAATTGTACCAATTCCTTTTTGTCTTCTGTCGGTATGCTCCGTAAAATATTGCGCACCCCCGGATAATACATTGTTCATTTTCCCAATATGGTAAAGATGCAATATCCTTGCTTCCGTGGTAAATCCTTTATAATAATCCCTGTCTGCCTGCCGGGGATTGTAGGAGCCAATCGATAAATTGAAAGTGTCCGGTATATTTCCTGCATTGATAAACTGCACACTGTTTCGCTGGCCAAAAACAGCATGCGATGTTATTTCCAGGTGTGTGTTATGCGTAATGTCATATTTGAGCAGGATAGCCGGAATATTGATCACCGGTTGAAAATAATTCCTGGTACGCAGTGATTGTTGTGGATTTTTTTTGAATTGTGCGTCAGTTAATCCGCCTGCGATTTGCTGTGTATAATCCATCCGGGAGAATTCTACCGCAATATTGAGCTTATTGCTGATACGATAACCAAGATGGACATAATAAGATTGATAGTTGAATTTTGCGTTGTCCCGCCATCCGTTGCCATGACGATTGTCGTAAAATGCATAATAATCCAGTTTCCCCTTTGTACCTCCTATTGCGTTGAAAGAATTAAATAAATTATTGGACCCTGCCGTTTGCTCACTCTCGACAGACAGTGATTTTGTGGTATCCCCTTTTTTTAATTTATAATTCATCATCCCGCCAAACTGCGGCCCAAACTGCAATGCGGCAGAACCTCGTACAAATTGAATTTCTTCAATAGCCTGCATGGGTACGGTGTAATGGTTCTCCGGGTAACCAAAAAGATCAGAATTTGTATTATACCCATTCTGCCGCATGTTCATCTCAATAGAGCGATGGGGATCAGTGCCTCTTGAACCAATATTTAATTGTGTTCCTGCCCCATCCATTTCCCACATCGTAAGGCCTGGTATCTTTGCCAGCGCCGTACGGCCATTATTTAGTTCTGTGCCGGGTGTATTATTACCGGCTAAGCTGATAACATTTGTTTTCTTGCCTGCATAAATATTTACGCCATATACATCCGGCAAAAAAGAAGTATGGGAGGCGTTCAATTGTGCATTCACGATAACGCTGTCGAGCGTAATAACCGGAAGCGTATCATTGATGGTGATTATCTTTAATTGCTGGGCAGGGCATATACCCGCGTACATACAAAATACAAATCCAATAAATTTTACTTTCCTAATTACTTTCATAAATAATTTTTTGTAGCCGTTTTAATAGGGATGGATTGACAGGTAACATTGAAAGAACTTAACCTGTTTTTATTTTTAAAATATAACGGAAGAAAAATGGCATTGTAAAGAATTACAACGCCTTTTATATTCAAACTAACTTTCAAATTTGTTCAGCGCCATCTGTATGGTGACTGGTAGTGCATTCTCAAAAACATTTTCACTGCGTGTGCCATCCTTTTTGAAAATGACCAGGATTTAAAAAATGGCATTGTAAAGAATTACAACGCCTTTTATATTCAAACTAACTTTCAAATTTGT
>JBDTVX010000087.1:0-15695 GCA_040007015.1 Ferruginibacter sp.
ATTCTTTTAGAACGCTTATCAGTTCTCCATTACAGAGTTTTCTTGCAGACACTATTTAGTATTAAATATAACTTCTACGGTGCATCCTAAAGCTGTTGGTCAGGTGACACAATAGCGGCGCATTACGAATGGCAGTCGGGTATTTAAGCCATATCACGGCTTAGATATCCGCCTGTGAATCGGGGATTAAAGCATCATATTCGAAGACCTCATTTGGTTAAGTATAAATGCCACCCCTTCTGGGTTGGTATTTAATTATGGCAATTATTAATACTTAATAATTCCATCGCTTCGGGATTTTAAAGCCTGAAAGCCCGCCTGAACGGAACGGGCAGGGTTGACATTATTATAGCAAATAAATAATCTTAAAATTGCTATAACCCGAAAAGGTTGACATTAATCACATAAAGTCCGTAGCAAAGTGACACCCACATTTAAGGGCTGGGGTCTGAGTTTGGATCAATCAAATAAACCAGCAAACTCCTCGCGCCGTGCGCGCCAATTACCAATGACTGTTCAATATCAGCCGTTTTGGAAGGGCCGGCTAAAAAAACACCATACCCCTCTTTAGCCACATCAATTTGTTGATACGCTTCATGCATGGTGGGCACAATATTTTTTACATCCACGCAAATAACGAGGTGCTGGCAGATAAATGGCAATATGCGATTTTTCATTTGACTTTCATATAACCAGACTGCGCCGTTTTCAGCAACACCGATCGTTGCTTCAATATATGTTTTATACACCGGTTCCAATAAGACTGCATCCATGGTTGGGTTTATTTCAGCATTCACTTCTCCCAATAAGGGGATAGTATTTACAATATAATCACCCTTGTGCCGTGATTGCTGCAATTCTTCACGAATGCTATTTACATTTGAAACAAGCAATGCCTTACCTCCAATACCCTCCAGCGTTTTAATGAATTGTTGCAGGGCCTCATTCGGCCCCATGCCCGCCTTTTTTATTTCCATTACCGGCGGTTCAATAAAGGCCGGCTTATTGATAGAAATGGCTTGCAATATTTTTTCTCTTGAACTCATTTTTTATTTTTTATGTACCAATCCCTGAAACTCAGTTTGGGCGCCGCAGGCATATCCCTTTGCTTATACCAGGGATTAAGCATTTTATTGTTAGTAATAAAGGGGAGCACGCGCATTACCCACCTGCCCATTTTACCCGCAATACGATATATAGACGGATGCGCCAGTACAAAGGCCATCCCATTCATTGCAACTTTTTTGCCGGTTGCGGTATAACCTTCTTCTGTTAACACCTGCCGCCATTTCCATAATTGTACATGTATATCGATTTTTACCGGGCATACATTGCTGCACGAACCGCAAAGTGTAGATGCAAATGGAAGATCGGCATTTGCCTTCATGTCAAGGTTGGGATTGAGAATGGAACCAATCGGCCCTGCAACCGCGGTGTGATAACTATGCCCGCCGCTTCGCCGGTATACGGGACAAGTGTTGAAGCAGGCCGCGCAACGAATACACTTTAATGAATTCCTGAAATCGGGACGGCCCAATTGTTTTGTCCTGCCATTATCTACAATAACAATATGCATTTGCTGACCGGGCCCCGGCTTATTAAAATGACTTGAATAAGTGGTTATCGGCTGGCCCGTAGCACTTCTTGCCAGTAAACGGAGAAAGATGCTTAAGTGTTCTGCTTTTGGAATAATTTTTTCAATGCCCATACACGCAATATGAATAGCCGCCGCATGGGCTCCCATATCCGCGTTGCCTTCATTGGTACACACCACAAAGCCGCCAGTTTCTGCAATGGCAAAATTTACACCGGTAATGGCCAGTTGAGATTGAATAAATTTGTCACGAAGGTGTATCCGTGCGGCTTCTGCCAGGTATTGAGGATCATTATTTCCTTCCTCAGTTCCAAGATGCTCATGAAAGGTTTGGCTCACATCCTGTTTTTTTAAATGAATGGCAGGTAACACGATATGGCTGGGAGGTTCATTTCTAAATTGTACGATCCGTTCGCCCAGGTCCGTATCTACTACTTCAATACCCTGTTGAATTAAAAACGGGTTTAAATGACATTCTTCGGTAAGCATCGATTTACTTTTCACTACGCGTTGAACATGGTGTTCCCGGATGATCTGTAAAATGATCGCATTATGCTCCGCACCATCTGCGGCCCAATGTACCTTGATCCCATTTGCCTGTGCATTCTTTTCAAATGCCATTAAATAACTATCAAGGTCGGAAAGCGTATGATCCTTTATTTGAGATGCCAGTTGCCTCAACTGCTCCCATTCCGGCACCTGTTGCACCGCCTTATCCCTTTTCTCTCTCACAAACCAAAGCGTTTCATCATGCCAATCAGTTCTTGGCTCATCCTGTATGAAGAGTTCCGCCGCCTTTGAATGACTAACCCCTGCATTGTGAAGGGGAGTAAAAAACATTTTAATAAAATTTTTCGGATCCATTATTCTTGTTGTTTACTGTTGTGGCCGGCTCCATCACTATTTAAAATTTCCGCTATATGGATTGTCTTTATTTTACTTTTATTTCTTTTTAAAATTCCCTCCAGGTGCATCAGGCAACTTACATCTACCCCGGTGATATATTCCACTTCATTCATAGCGTGTTCTGCAACCCTGTCTTTACCCATCTTTACAGATACGGCTTCTTCGAATATGCAAAAAGTGCCGCCAAATCCACAGCATTCGTCTACCCGTTTAGGTTTGGTAAGTATCAAACCACTTACGTTACTCAATAATTTTTCGGGTTTTGAAAAAGTGGGTGCAACCAGTTCACTCATGGAAGAAAGATGCAATCCCCGCTGTCCATGACAACTGGTATGCATTCCAACGGCATGCGGAAAGGCAGCAATTATGTTTTCTACCTTTAACACATCTACAATGAATTCGGTAAGCTCATAAATATGCTGACGAATATGCCGCGCCTTATTCTCATCCCTGTCATGTAAATGCTCTTTTACATGCAATACACAACTGCCGGAAGGAGAAACGATATAATCCACATCGCTGAAATTGCCGACAAAATTTTTATCGCATCCTTTATCCAGGTTAGCAAAGCCGCTATTGGCCATCGGTTGCCCACAGCAGGTTTGATTAAGCGGGAACACGATCTCACAACCGAGCTTTTCCAACAGCTCCAAAGTGGCAACTGCTACCTGCGGATAAAACTGGTCGATATAACAGGGAATAAATAATCCTACTTTCATTTTATTGGCGGATAGCTTTTTATTTTTCAGACACTTCGCTTTGTGCCACTTAAAACGGGATCCGAATTTCCGGACGGTTCAGTTTGTAAAAGTATGTTAATGGTTTAAAGCACAATTTAGCTTTTATATAATTATATGCATCCTGTTGTATCCTGACCTCACTCCCCAACCCCCCGATGGATCGGGACAATCTCCCTCCAAAGACAGTGGGGAGCCTTACCCTGCTGGTGGTTGACTCGTTTGACCTCACCCCCCCGCCCCTCTCCAAAGGCAGAGGGGAGCCTTACCCTGCTGGTGCATGACTCTTTTCATTTTGAGAATTAGTAAGCTTGTTTGAAACTCCTTTTATTTTAAGGTTGAGACTCTAATCGCAGTCAGCTGAGACCTGATGCGGCTTAAAAATTTCTATTGCCTCGCCCCCTTCCTCTTCCACCTTCCTGGTCGCCCGGTTGTTGCATGTTTCGCTGGTTGCCTCCGCCCTGCGGTCTTTTTCCTCCAAACCTATTTAGATTGTACATAAAGCTGATCATGAAAAAACGCTTCAGCACCTGTGTGTAATCGTCTTCAATATAATTTTCACCGATGGTACGGCTGATGCTTTTATTCTGGTTGAGGATATCGTAAACGCTAAAGCGAAGTTCTGCATTTTTCTTTTTAAAAAGGTACATCGCAGCACTGGTGTTCCACAAGGGAATGACCTGGTTAAAGCCATCACTGCGCCCGGTGTTGATCAAATAATCGAAATCGCTGGAAAGATCAATTTTTTTGAATATCATATAGCTAAGGTCCAGTGTATAATGGTGTGAAAAATATTTATTACTGAGTTGCTGGTTTACGGTATAAGTAGCCTCGTTGTAGGTAAAATTAGCGCTGGCGCCAAGGTCAAGCTTGTCCTGTATATTATAATTAAAATTAATACGCTGGTTGGCCACGGTTGTAAAATTATAATTCTTTAGTTTATACAATAAACTCGCATCGCGGCTATACCTTACTGATGTAGTCAGGTTAAGGTTCACCGGGCTGCGCTTACCGGCAGCCATATTTTTTAATGGTATCCCGATTGTTCCCGAGAAAGAAATGTAATAAGCGCCGTTTAGATTGACCGGTTTGGTAAGCAATATAGAGTTACTAAACGAATCGATGCTGTTTACAATTTTATTGCTGGTGGTACTGGCCGTAATATTCGCGTTCATGTAAAGAAAATTTGTTACATTAAAATTATTGTAACTAAAGTTGAAATTGTTATTAAACTGTTGCTTCAGATCGGGATTGCCGGTTCTGTAATTTAACTGGTTACTTACATCCGGTACGTCCTGCAACTGCGTAATTGAGGGAGCAAGTGTACTTCCGCGATAGCTGAAACGGATACTTTTTCTAGTACCCATGTTATAGTTAAAACTGGCCGACGGAAAGAAGTTGGTGTACTGTTGTTTCATCATACTATCCTTACCGGTTACCGCGCGGTGGCTCAAATCTTCAAGGGAGGCCAGTTGTACGGCGCCGCCTAATTGAAAATCATACTTTTCCCTTTTTACCCTGAAGTTGGTACCAATACGGCTTGCCACAAATCCATTCTTAAAATAATTGGTGAGCGGTTTGTTAATGCTGTCAAACTTCCCGGTTACTGCATCATAGTCGTAGGTTTTTCGATCCGATTCACCCTGGTTATTGGTATAAGCATAATTAAATTCCAGGATTTTATTTTTGCCAATCATCTCCGTAACAGACGTGCTGATGGTATTATTGAATGAGTTGGTATACTGCCCGTTTTGTTGCTGCAGGTTTTGTACCCGGTTAATGCCGCCATCTTTATTATAAAAAGTATAGGGAGCCGTATTGATCCCGGCACCATCACTCTCACTCAGACCAGTATTCCAGCCAATAGTAAAAGTGCGGCCGGTTTTTTTGAAACGGTGTCGGAATAATAAATTATTACCTAAGTTCCACCCATCCCTGGTATTGCTTCGCTGGCTGTTGCCACCAATGGCTTTGTAGTCTGTAAGTGAACCAACCGCTCTCGTCATTACCGAATCGTAACTAAAAGATTCAGAATGCTGATGGCTGAAAGTTGGCGTTATCAAAATAGAATTCATACTATCGATCGTATATTCAAACCTGGTATTAAAACGATGATTGAGACTCTTATTTTGGTTGTAGGAATCTTCACTGTTGTACGATGTGGAATCGTTTGGGAAAAAATTCTGGCGGTAACTATTACTTCGTACAATAGTATTTGTACCTGAAACAAAATAATTACCGCTAAACTGAACCTTTGGACCCAGCGCATCGCGGTAATTTATTCCCGTGTTCCACGATTCCGTATTGCCATTAGGTGAGCTGCTAACGTTACCGGCATTACCTCCCCCACCTCCGTTACCCCCATTGGCTCCATTACCTCCACCACGGTTGGTTCCCCCTCCGCCACGGGTACCACCTCCTCCCCCGGCTATACCGCTCATTCCGCCCATATTACTGATGATATCATTGGATGTGAATCCCAATTTATTTACATTGTTCAATCCACCCAAAACAGTCAACTGTCTTTTGTCATTGAAAGCATTCGCAGAAATATTTGCGATATATCGATCACTGCTGCCTGCGCCGGCGTTAACACGACCGAAATATCCTTTTTTCCGATTCTTTTTTAATTTGATGTTGATGGTACGTTGCCTGCTGCCGTAATCAATTTTGGTAAACTTGGCCTGGTCGCTCATATCATCAAACACCTGTATACTTTCCACTAATTCTGCGGTAAGGTTTTTAGTAGCCAGTTTGGGATCATTGCTGAAAAATTCTTTGCCATCAACATACACTTTGGTGATCTGTTCGCCCTGTGCGGAAATATTACCGTCTTTATCTACTTCCACTCCCGGTAATTTTTTCAGCAGGTCTTCCACGTTTGCATTGGGTTTGGTTTTAAAGGCCCATGCCCTGAACTCAACGGTATCTTTACTGATGCTAATGGGAGGAGGTAATAACACCACTCCTGTCATCAAACCCGTGTCGGCATGCAAATAAACAGTTCCTAAATCAAAACTAAATTTTGCCGAGGTAACATGAATGTTTTTTACCACTTCTTTGTAGCCGGTAAAGCTGATGCCCAACAGGTAATTGCCTTCTGCAATTCTTTTCATTTCAAAAACACCCTGCTTGTCTGCTATGGCAAAACCAACCCCGGTGGAGTCATCTTTACTTAGCAGGCTGATGGTGGCATCGGCCAGTGGTTGCCTGTTCAATGAATCGATCACTTTACCTTTGATAATTCCGGGATATTTTGATTGTGCCGGCAATGCATTGACTGCGATAAATAAAAGAAGCAATAATAAAAGTTTTCGCATTTGCCGGGTTTGGTTTTATGTCTGCTCCATGATGAGACAGGTTTTTATTGATTAAATATTCCCGGTTTATTTGATGCAGCAGGTAAAATTTATTTCTGAAACTGTTTCTTCATCTCCGCGTCAATAAAAGTTGCACATAGTTTTTTTTGCACAAGAGGGCCCTGCCTGATTGCGCAGGCAAACAGGGATGCAAGAATGTTCCACATGGCTGCTTCCTGGCCCGTACAATAAATATATTATCCGCAAACCTGTCTTCGTGTGCATTTAGCGTGGGCACATTTCAACGGATAACTTAAACTTAACTAATCAAATCGGTTGGTAGCAACCTAAATAGCCGAATAAATACGGGAATAAATATTAAGACGACATTTTATGAAATAATCCGGCGGAATAAATGAAGTATTTCAAATAAAAAATGTGAAAGATTTTTACATGTTGTTCAAGACACGCACGCATATATAAAAAATAAATATCAGACTTACCAATCCACTTTTAACAAGGCAACAGCCTGCCGTGGTAATGAGAGGCTATATTCCAACAGGCTATTTTTAACCACCGCTTTTATTGGTTTTCCCATCATCTGCAACTGGCCGGCCTTCTCCAAGATTGCAATTTGTGTTTTTGTTGGTTGTTGTGGTGAACCCATTTTCTTCCATACTTCGTAGGAATTGCTATGTTGATGATCGATCCGGTATTCTGTGATCGTTATATTTTTTGCCGGGATATCTTTAACCTGTACCCATACATTTTCCGGCAAACCGGATGTATCATCGTCGTGGTAATTCCATAATAATAACGTACAATTATTTTTATCTTTTGCGGCCAGCCCGCCCACATCATCCCCATCCCTCACACTGGAATCCCTTGCCTTTAAAAGAGGGTACATTTTGTTCCCGGATACTTCTATTCTTTTGCCTTTCATCATACCAAACATGCGAAACACATTCAGCACCGGTTTATCAACCCCATTGGTTGCCAGGTCGCGATAGCCATAGAACCATGGCTGGTCCTCAAATTCAAAGGACCAGGAAACGGCGCCAAGAAAATTTACCTGGTGATAATCCGCCAGTAAATATTTTCTTGCAAAAGATGCAGCTGTATAACTTGAATACATCGTTCCATTGCGGTATGCATTTTCGGGGTTGGTTGCCATACCACAGGCGGCACAGCCTTCGGGGTCACTTTCGCCTATGATGATGGGTAAATTTTTTGTGCCGGGATAGGAACCAACAATAGCAAACCCACTGGAAATATCCCTCAACTGCGTGCCAACATTCATACGCACATGACCATTTACCACCCGGGGAGAACCCTTGGCATGAAAAGCAATAAAATCAAGTGGTGTACCTACTTTACCGGTTACATAGTTGGTATCATTGATGCAATGTTTAATAAATGTATTTAAAAATTCCGCTGCTCCTTTCCCCGAAGGGCCTGTTACATGCGGCCCACCTACCCTTGCTGTTGGCAATGCTCTTTTAACGGCGGTGGCAGAATAATCGTATAGCCTGCAATACTCCTGCACCGTACCGCCCCAGTAAGGACTGTTGGGCTCGTTCCATAATTCCCAGTACCAGCTTTCCACTTCATTTTTACCATAGCGTTCAACACAATGCTTTACCCATTGATATACCAGTTCGCCCCACTTGTTGTAATCCCTGGGCGGGTATCGCCAGCCTGTATTTATATTACTGTAAGGCTGGCCGGGCTGCCAGTGATGCTGATAAGGCTGGGGCTTAATGGACAATGCCTCCGGCATAAAACCCATTTGTGCCAACGGCTTCATACCGCGCTGTATGTAGGTATCAAAAATTGAATCGACAATTTTCCAATAGTACACAGGATTACCATTTGTATCTTCCGTATATGCATTGGTAGAACCCCATTTCAAAGCCGCAGTGCCATCGCCTGTTGTGAGCAAATTATGTGCACGAACATATACAGGCACAGGGCTCAATGCAGCTAGTTCCGACAATAATTTTTTGCCGTCTTTCATATAAGTATAATTCGGTTCATCGTAGCCAAACCATGCCCAAACCGGTTTCATTTCAGCAATTTCTTTAGCTGCATTTACGTAGATGAATGCAGTATCATCTTTGTGCTGTGCATTTGTTCTGGGTAAATCCGAAAACCAAAATAAGAGAAATATAGTTGTAAATTTTATCATACGATGTAAATTTTTAGTGCGAGATGAAATACAAATACAATATTGTTATTTATTTTCCCCGGAAAAAAGTTAACGCCCGGAATATATTTTAGGCAGTGCGCCTTTGACATCATCATAGAATATCTAAAACTAAATTTAAACAGTTCCTTCATGAAAGTGCTAAGTGATTTTACTTACTGTATGGCTCTCAATTTATTAAGTTCTGCTTTGGTAATTGCAAACACGGTCCCATGCCGGATACCCTCAGGCACTGTAAGTTTATCAGACACTTCGACCCATGTTTTTAAATCAGTTGATTCAATAGCTCCATATTGATGGAGGGTATATTTATCGAAATAAACGATCCACTTTTTTCCGATCTTTAAAACAGTCGGCCCTTCCGCCCAATATTTACCGGTAATGGGTGGGGATGGCTTGCCATAGGCGCCGGTTAACTGTTCACTTGTTGCAATACGGATATTTTTTTGCGCCGGTTTTTTAGTCTCGTCTTTTAAAAACATGATGTATTGCTTTCCATATTTTTGAATAGTTGCATCAATTACATTAAAACCCTGATCGTATAACAGTTTGGTTTTACTGAAAGTTACAAAGTCCTTCGTAGTGGCATAATACAGGCGATGATTGTACTTATCATCACCTGCTGTATCACCTGCCGCAAATCTTCCGGGTATGGTAGATGCCCAGTAGATCATGTAATCCTTCCTCTCTTTATTATAAAAAATTTCAGGGGCCCAGCAGTTGCGGACGGTGGGCTCATCTTTCATCACCGGCACAAATTGCTGTTTGCTCCATTTTATCAAATCAGTTGAATTAGCATAACCAATGCCCCCATCATTCCAACTCACCGTCCACACCATGTGAAATTTATTATCTGCTCCGCGTATAATACACGGATCACGCATCAGCCTGTCATTGGCCACTGCCGGTTTTAAAAAGGAGCGGTCATTTTTCAAAGGGATCCATTTAAATCCATCATAACTGTATGCGAGATGCAACCCATCCTGTCCGTTGTCCTTAAAATAAGAAAACAGGTACACTGTATCGTTAGTTTGAGAAAAAACAGGATGAAAGGACAATATGCCGATCGCAATCAATAATTTTTTCATTGATTTTTAATTTTTTAAAGTTCAAGGATCCCGTCCCAAACTTTCGTCACTACCGGTATGCCATTGGCAAGATTATTTTTCCTGGCTTGCAAAACACGTTCGCCCGGGTAAGTTATTTTTTTTGATGCATCTGCCGCAACCGACTGCTGATAATCCGCAAGAATTGCTTCCACCGTTTTTGCCATCAGTGAACTGTTACCCAATTTTGAAATATCAATTGCAATAAACACCTGTGATAAACTTAGCTCCACATCTTTACTTGTTATTTCATGCACGGATAAACCTCCGGATAAAACCGATGCCAGTAGATCGAGCAATAATGCCAGTCCTGCCCCTTTCCAGTAGCCAATCGGCAACGGACGTTTTGATTCCAGTATTGCAGCGGGATCATCCGTCAACTCACCTGCTGTATTATAACCTCCATTCACAGCGAGGTTTTCATTTTTTAAGACTTTCAATTCCATGGCGCCATACGAAAATTGCGACATCGCCATGTCGAGCACAACGGCGTCTTCTTTAAAAGGCAATGCAATCACCAAAGGATTGTTGCCCAGCCGGGCATCAACAGCACCCCATGCCGGCATGATGGCGATTGTATTTGTCCAGGCAATGAAAACAACCCCTGCTTTTGCGGCCTGCCATCCATAAGTGCCGCCACGCATCCAGTGATTGGTATTTGCCAATGCTACACAGCCGATGCCGTGTTTTTGCGCCAGCTTTATTACAGATTCGGTTGCATGCACCGCATTCAATGGGCCCGGCCCTAAATTACCATCCCATTGTTCAATGCCTCCGAATTTATTTTTCAAGGCGGGAATTGCCTGAGGTTTTACATATCCATCTTTTACATATTGCACAAACCTTGGGAAGCGGTTTACGCCGTGCGTATAAATTCCATCTACGCTATTGGCAGTAAAAATATCAGCACATTCATTCGCCCGCTCTTTTGTAAATCCCAGTTTTAATAATATATCGGCGAAGCGTTCCTGCATTTGTTGTGACGAAACCAATATAAAGTTGTTGTCGGCCATATTTTGTTATTAAATTATGCAAAGACAGTAAGGACGTCATTTTTTTCGAACTATTTATTTGAAGTAAAGCCCCTTCAGTCAAGGGCTATCAACTTTTCACCCGGTTAACCGATCAACTTTTTAAGCATTCAACTTCTATTCCACGTTTAGCAAACCTTTACTCCATCTATCTTCAACAAATGACGCGGTTTTTCAATTTTAGCGCTGGTATGCTCTACACCTGCAGCGCAGTGATGAGCAGGTCCATGGCTGTTCCACTCATTTACAAAATACTTGCACCAATTGAAAATTTACGGTTGATGGCAACGCATAAGTGGTGACGTATAAAAAAATCAAAGCAACCTCCTAATGTTTAAACATCCGGAATCAGTACGATGAAATTAACGAAAAGATCATAAAAAAACTTGTACGATTTTTTATTAATCCACTGCATGATCGTTTGGCGCACCGGCGCCATTCCAAACTTTTTGAGCGGTCCACATTTCAGCGGGGGCAGACCAGAAAATATCTGTTTCGGGCAAACCCAGCGGCAATAAAATAACCGCACACAAATAAAGGCTACCGGTGGTGTTGTACACATCAGCGATCTCCGGTTGTGCACCATACAATCCAATAGTGAGCCACCCTTCTTTTGTAAATGTGGAAGGATTTTCCATCGTTTTTTTAATAACTGCAGTTAATGCACAGCGAACCTGTGAAGGCTTTAATGAAGCCGGTAATTCTCTTTTCCATGCCATATCTGCCAGGTGATGAAAAGCGCCTCCCCTGTAAACCAGTGATCTGCCTGTAGCAGGAAATGAGCCATCCGCATTGATCAATCTTTCCTGTATTTCGGCATAACGTTCGCTTCTTGTTTTTAATTTACCGGTCAGCCATTTGTATCCATTGTTTTTTTTATTGACAATTGCTACTATCTCATCCAGGAAGGGGTGGATCACGTAACTGTTGTAATAATCCCAGTGAAAATTATCACCATCTGAATACAAGCCATCACCCACATACCATTTATCCATCTGTCGTAGAACCAGGTCAACCCGCATTTCATCCCAGTCATAATTATATTTGCAGAAAAAAGCTTCGATCATCCCTGAAAACAGCAGCCAGTTACTGTTACCGGGTGTTATCCTTCGGGTAAGCAGGAAAGCGTCTACGACCCGTTTATGCGTGGTTTCATCCAGGTGCTCCCAAAGCCAGGGGCAACGCAACAATCCAAAAGCCATAAAAGACGCATCTACCAGTGGCTGGCCCCCGGTTTGCCATTCCATATAATCTTTTGCCGATGGATTTACAGCATTGGCAATGGATCTCAACACCAGTTGCCGGTATTCATTTCTTAATGACCGTTCTTTTGCAGAACCATCCTCCAGGTTCAACCATGGCGCCATACCGCATAGCAACCTTGCGAAGGCTTCCAGGTAAGCAGCATTTTTTCTTGTAACCGGGTTATCGCTTCTTTTTGATAACAGCACCGGCATATTTTTTTTCAGGGCATCATCTGCAAGATTGGTTAATACGGGCCTTGCCAGTTTATCCAAATGCTGAAGCCAGAATTGCCTGTCTATTATTCCGTCATTGTTATTTTGCGCACCGGCAATATTCATCATAACGATGAAGGAAAGAAAAAGCATGGTTGATTTTTGCTTCATGTGGTGTATTCTTTTTGTAAAAATAACGCTAAGGTTTAAAATGCGGTTAAAATGGGTAGGGAACTCAACCCCAGGCCTCCGATGGATCGGGACCGGCTCTCTTCAAAGGTGGAGGGGAGCCTTACCCTGACCCGGGTAGTAGCGGTTAATTTTAAACAGGCACGCCAGGTATATATTTAATAAATAATGTTATCATGGAATTTTAAATGTCATTTTAACTAATACTAATCCAATGATCGGTTTCGTCGCAACATTTCACCTACTTATCTCTTTTACTCAAAACCATACTAACTGAAAGCTAGATTTGTGTTCAATTAAAAAGAAGACACATGAAAAAATTGTTAACAATACTAAGCCTGGTCCTTTTTGCAGCCTCGTCAAAAGCTCAAATGCCAACGGGTATGCCATCCGGCGCTAAAACTGCTGCCCCCGCTATCGGCCATATTTATGGAAAAATATTGGATGCGGATGGCAAACCGGTAAGTGATGCATCTGTAATGCTGATGCAAAAAAAGTTTGATACTGTGAGCAAAAAAACTAAAGAACTGTTATTGAAGGGAATGATAACCAGGGGAAACGGCGACTTTGATTTTGATCAGCTCCCCGTAATGGGCAGTCTCAAGTTAAAGATAAGTGCAACAGGTTTTGCTCCTTACGATCTGCCTGTTTCTTTTATTGCTAAACCCGGTGCAGCTTCGTCAGCCAAACCATCATCCCCAATGGCTGGTGGTGGAATGCCCTCATTTGATAAAGATTTCGGAAATATAAAACTAACCGTTGATGCAAAACAATTGCAAAGTGTAACAGTTACCGCGAGCACACCCGGTATCAAGCTAAATGGCGATAAAAAAATATTTAATGTAGAAAAGAACATCATGAGCGCCGGCGGAACGGGACTGGATGTAATGCGTAATGTGCCCTCAGTAAATGTTGACATTGATGGTAATGTAACCATGCGTAACAGCGCTCCGCAATTATTAGTAGATGGCCGCCCAACCACGCTAACACTAGACCAGATCCCCGCTGACGTAATTGAGAGTGTGGAAGTGATCACCAACCCATCTGCCAAATATGATGCTTCCGGCGGTGGTGCAGGTATATTGAATATTGTGTTAAAGAAAAATAAGAAATCAGGTTACAATGGAAATATAAGAGCTGGTATTGATAAGCGTGGCGCTATCAACAGCGGGCTGGATTTTAATGTGCGTCAGGATAAATTTAACCTGAGCGCATCTGTAAATGTAAACCAGAACAAGAGCCGCACTTCCGGTACTACCGACCGCTTAAATATCCTGGATTCGCCCCAAACGTCGATATTTCAAAATAATTATAATAAAACAACCGGTGCATTTATTTTTGGAAAAGTAGGCATTGATTATTTTGTAACCAACAGGAGTACGATATCGTTATCAGGCATAAAAGTACATGGTGCCTTTAACCCGAATGAAACAATTGATATCGACACAGATAGTTTGTACAACAATGGCAAAATAAGCAATTCCAGTCAAAGGGTAACCAGTGGTCATCGTGAATTTAACGGCCAGGGGCTTGTATTTGGATTTAAACATATTTTTCCAAAAGAAGGTGAAGAGTTAACCATTGATGCTAATTATTTTGGAGGAAAAAACATAAATAACTCCATTTATTCTACCAACTATTTTGCCAATAATTCAGGGGCAATTATAAATACCGACCTGGAAAAAGCCGCAGGTTTTGGAAGCGATAAAAACATCGTTATACAATCGGACTTTGTATTACCCATCGCTAAAAAATCAAAATTGGAAACGGGTGTAAGAACAGCTATCCGCAGCAGGGTGAATAACAATAATAATTACGTGTATGATGATAACCTGCAGGATTATGTAGTGATCCCGTCTGCCGTGAGCAATTATAAAAATACAGATAATGTTTATGCCGGTTATGCTACGTTAAGCAGCAGCATCAAAGACTTTAACTATAAAGTTGGGGTGCGTGCAGAAAGTTCCAGCTACAATGGCGAATTACTTAATACCGGGGACAAATTTTCAAACAAGTATGCGATCAGCTTCTTCCCTTCCGTTTTTCTGAGTCAGAAATTAAGCAACAAACAGGACCTGCAGTTTAGTTATACCCGCCGTATTAACAGGCCCAATTTTTTTCAACTGATACCCTTTACAGATTATACGGATAAACTGAATATTACCAGGGGCAATCCCGACCTGAAACCTGAATTTACCCAGGCGCTGGAAATGTCTTATTTAAAAACATTCACAGGAAATAATACATTTTTGGGATCGGTGTATTACAAGCATACCACTGATCTGATTACGAGGTATCTTACCCAGGGGATAGACCCGTTAACAGGCGGTACCAACCTGCTGAATACCTATATCAATGCCAACTCCAGCTATGCAGTGGGAGCTGAAGCCACGGCTCAAAATTATTTAACCAAATGGTGGGACATCAGCACCAACATCAATATATACAATTCAAAAGTGAATACGAGCAATGTCAATAACAGTATATCACAGGATGCTATATGGAGCTGGTTTGGTAAATTCAACAGTAATTTTAAACTGCCTTCCAATTTTGCCATCCAGTTTACTACTACTTATCAATCTAAAACCAACCTGCCGGTTAACACCAACACCGGCATGGGCGGCCCGCCAATGATGCAAAGTCAAAGTGCCTCACAGGGTTATATAAAACCGTCATGGGGTATGGACCTGGCAGTAAAGAAAAGCTTTCTGAAAAATAACGCTGCATCCGTTTCATTGAGTATAAACGATATATTTAAAACAAGGATACAGAGCCAATATTCTTCCAGCGAATATTTTACACAGCAATACACAAGATTGCGTGACCCGCAAATGGTGAGACTGAATTTGTCTTATCGATTTGGTAAAGTTGACGCTTCTTTATTTAAAAGAAAAAGCAACAAAGGAGAACAAAATGCAACAGAGGGTATTCAGTAAACAGGAACATTTCAATAAGCTTTGAGATCCAATTTTCAAAAATGAAAAAAGCCTTCGTTTGAAGGCTTTTTTCATTATGCAGATCGCAATAATGTATGATAGTTGGTCTGAGACATAACAGCCGGCCTGCAAAACTGCGAGGTGCTCATACGGTTTGACGTATCATCTGACCGTATAATTAGCACCGGCGGCCAAATGCTATTCCTTCATTGCTTCGATTTTTTTTAATGATGG
>JBDTVX010000088.1:0-15616 GCA_040007015.1 Ferruginibacter sp.
GTTGTTTGCATTGTTACCTGTTGCAGCGATGTAGTAATTTTTTGCTTGTAAAGTGCCGGTAAATAATGAGAAGGCTACAAGTAATAAATGTTTCATTGGATAAGGGATATAGGATTAGGAATCATCAAAATAATATCGCCGGTAGCGCGACACATTTTAACGCAAAGTTTTATAGAGATATATTTTGCAGGCTAATTTTAAATCATCATCGCAGGAACCGGGTAAGAGTCAATTTACTACCATGTTCATTTATTATCCGGGGATCATTTCCGGGTAAACCTGCATTTATAATTGCGGTTGATAAATTGGTGAGAAATAATTTAGCAAAGTGAATAATTGCATTCCTGGAAGATCGCGGAAGAAAATTTAATTGCTTAATAGGTTGGTTTATCATGGGTTCAGATTTAGGAAGCGGATTGGATAATTTATCAGTAATCTTGTCCAATTAAAAACGCTTTCACGGCCTTTTTTATTTTGTAGTAACTCTTCTAATCTATTGTACACATTTCTTTACCAGTTTCATTTACCGGGCTCATTAAAAGGAAGAATAGGCGGGTTATATCAGTGTAGGATTATTGCAACCAGGCTGTAGCATTAACGCTATAAATATGTCCATTAAAAGTATCTGTTGATCTTAATGGAAAAGCAGGGGAGTCCATGTAACAGATGCTGCGGTCCTTTCTGTTTTGCCAAATTTAATGGTGCGGATAAGTGCAGGTAGGCGACAGGGAAATGGAGCCTCTTTTAGAACACATTTGAATAGATCACCTGATGGCTTAAATGCTCAATCTTTAAGAAACAAACTAATCGCAGCAATACGCGATTGCGCGGCACGTTGCTGCGGTGCAAATAGCATTTCAGCAACAATTGTAAAATCAATTCTTTAAATTATTATTTCTTATTATCTAATCCGGAAAATAGGGCTTGGTTGTTATTTAAATCGCTAAAATGCGGCCCATGTTATAGGGGAGTTTCCATCCAAACAAAATTTCGGTTCTATATATTCACTACATTGTCATTATATTGCAGTACTTAGCATTTTGCAGAAGATTTGCAGCTTGAGCAGCAATTACAATATTGACCCAGGAAATATGCAGACGTTTACCCAGTTAAAGAAAAATCTAAAGAAAGACTTTAGTAATTTTAAGGTGATTAAAATTGCTGTGCTGGGCGATACCTCCACCCAGTTTCTTATCCAGGCCTTGCGTGGCGCTGGTTTTGAGCAAGGCTTCGACCTGCAGCTCTGGGAAGCAGATTTTGACCAGGTCGAACGCCAGGTATTTGATCCATCCTCCGAACTGTATGAATTCAACCCGGAAATTGTTATAGTTTTTCATTCCACTCACAAACTGCTTGCAAAATATAATAAATTAAAACCTGGAGAAAATAACAGTTTGGCCGACAGTCATTTGGAACTGGCCCGCAATTTAGTGACTGCATTAAACGCACAACTGAACGCAAAAATCATTTATTATAATTTTACCGAGATCAACGATTCCGTATTTGGTAACTATGCCAATAAAATTGAATCTTCCTTTTTATTCCAGTTGCGTAAACTTAATTATGAATTAATGGTATTTGCCGCAAAACAATCGGATTTCTACCTGTGCGACCTGTCCTCTCTTCAAAACCAATCCGGCAAAAGCAATTTTTTTCATACCTCCGTTTATATTAATACAGAGATGGTTTTAAGCATAGATATTTTACCCGAAGTGGCAGCAAAAACGATCGGCCTGATTGCGGCGATGTATGGGAAATTTAAAAAATGTTTGATAGTGGATCTCGACAATACCCTGTGGGGTGGTGTGATAGGAGACGATGGCCTGGAGAATATTCAATTGGGAGGTTTGGGAATTGGTAAAGCATTTACAGAATTTCAATATTGGATAAAAAAACTTAAGAACAGGGGCATTATCATTGCGGTTTGCAGTAAAAATGCGGAGTCAATTGCAAAGGAGCCTTTTGAAAAGCACCCCGACATGGTTTTGCATTTGGAAGATATTGCTGTTTTTGTTGCCAATTGGGAAAACAAACCCGATAATATCAGGCGAATACAAAACATTTTGAACATCGGTTTCGATTCAATGGTATTCCTGGATGATAACCCCTTTGAAAGAAATATGGTCAGGGAAAATATTCCTGGGATCTGCGTTCCTGAGTTACCGGAAGATCCTGCTGATTATTTGGAATTTTTATACCCATTGAACCTGTTTGAAACGATTTCCTTTTCAAATGAAGATGCCGAAAGAACAAAGCTTTACCAGGAAGAAGTGAAGCGCACTTTTTTACAAAAAAGCTATACCAATGAAGATGATTATTTAAAGAGTTTAAATATGGTTTCATTAGCAGAACCATTTAATAAATTTAATACTCCGAGAGTGGCACAGCTTTCACAACGTTCCAATCAATTTAACCTGCGGACTGTTCGCTATACGGAGGCTGAAATAGAAAAGATCGCTGTTGCGGGTGATGCCTTTTCATTTACATTTACTTTAACCGATAAGTTTGGGGACAATGGAATGATTTGTGTAATCATTCTCAAAATTGAAAGTGATACCACCCTGTTTATCGATACCTGGCTGATGAGTTGCAGGGTATTAAAACGTGGCATGGAAAATTTTGTCCTCGATACCATTGCCCGGTATGCAGAGGAAAAGGGCTATACTTATTTAAAAGGCGAGTACATTCCAACGGTCAAAAACGAAATGGTAAAAGATCATTATCATAATTTGGGATTTGAAAAAAAGGGCGATTACTGGGAATTGCATTTGGGTAATTACGAAAAGAAGAAATGTAATATAAAAATTCAACAAAAATTATTATGGAAAGAAATGTAATAATGAAACAGGTGAATGATATTTTTATTGACATACTGGACAATGAAGAAATTGTAATTGGAGAAACAACACAGGCTTCTGATGTGGAAGATTGGGATTCGTTGACCCATATCCAGTTAGTGGTGGCTATCGAAAAACATTTTAAAATCCGTTTTACTTCCAAAGAAATTCAAAGCTGGAACAACGTGGGTGAAATGGTAAACTGCATTCAGAAAAAAGGAATATGATTTTTAAATTAGACAATAAGTTTGATGAATGCTTCACTGTTTCAAATGAAATGTATACAGGCTTTATCCAAATATTTAAAGATAAAAATCCATTGCATACCAATGAACAGTTTGCTATTGACAATGGATTTAAAGGAATGGTGATGCATGGGAATATTCTGACTGGATTCCTTTCCTATTTTATCGGCGAATGCTTGCCTGTAAAAAATGTCATCATTCACTCACAGGAAATTCAATTTAAGAATGCGGTCTATTTAAATGATGAATTGCAGTTCCACGCTACCGTAACGGGTATTTATGATTCAGTAAACGCGGTGGAATTCCGGTATGATTTCAAAAATAGAGAAGAAAAAATTGTTGCCAAAGGTAAATTTCAAATAGGGCTGTTACAATGAATATATTAATTACAGGAGGAGCTTCAGGGTTGGGGGAAGCAATAACAAGGGCGCTTGCAAAAGATCCCGGTAATACGGTCTATTTTACTTTTAACCAGTCCCGGCAAAAAGCTGAAACAATCGCCGCCGAATTCAGGAATACCATTTCAATCAAATGTGATTTCTGCGATGCTGCTGAATTGAAAGAATTAACTGACAATTTGAAGCAATTTGACCTGGATGTTTTAATTAACAATGCATACGGCGGCGAATTTTTAAAATCGTATTTTCATAAAATAGCTGCAGCGGATTTTTTAAATGATTTTAAGGAAAATATAATTCCGGTGATTGAGATCACCCGTGCGGCTATTCATGTTTTCCGGAAAAAAAAGCGGGGAAAAATAATAACGGTTTTAACTTCCGCATTGGTAAATATCCCACCGGTTGGGTCATCCGTTTACATTGCAAATAAAGCCTACCTCGAAAAATTGACAAAAGTTTGGGCAACTGAGAATGCAAAATTTAATATTTCATCCAATTCTGTTTCACCCTCCTTTATGCAAACAGGTTTAACAATGGACATGGATGAAAGGCTGATCGAACAAATGAAAGAGAATCATCCGCTGAAAGAAATACTCACCGTTGAAGAAGTAGCGGCAACCGTGTTTTTTCTTGCCAATGCTTCATCCCAGGTAAATGGAATTGATATTATTTTAAATGCCGGAACAAACATTAAATGATTTAACATGGTTTTTAATTCTCTCACATTTTTAATGCTTTATTTATTGCTTAACCTTGGTTATTGGATGATCCCTGGCATAAATGGGAAACGTCAAAACCCCGCTCCGCTAAATCACCCAAAAATAAAAGGACTATGATTTTTACTTCAATGTTATTCGCAGTTTTTTTTTTAATAGTGGTTTTACTATATTACTTTTTGCCAGGTCAATTCCGCTGGATATGGATATTGGTATCGGGCATCATTTTTTACATGTACAGCATCCCTGCTTACATTTTAGTTCCTTGTTTTATTATTCTCATTACCTGGTTCGGTGGAAAGCAAATTGAAAAAGCCACATCCCCGGAAAAAGCGAGGCGGTTTTATTTATTGGCCATTATTGCCAATGTAGGCGTACTCGTTTTTTTTAAATACAGTGATTTTTTTACTTCAGCTGCATTCGGGTTTATAAATTTCAGCCGCCAAAAATTATTTCATTCCGCCGGTACATTGAACAATACTTTATTAATAAATGTGATAGCGCCTTTAGGTCTGTCCTACATTACTTTCCAGGCAATTGGCTACCTGGTAGAAATTAAAAGAGGTAACCATGCTGCAGAAAAGCACTTTGGACATTTTTCGGCTTACCTGTTGTTTTTTCCAAAAATAATTGCCGGGCCGGTAGAGCGGGCTCATGATTTCCTTCCCCAACTGAAGCAAATAAAAACATTTGATTATGATAATATCGCCAATGGCATAAAACAAATTATCTGGGGCCTGTTTAAAAAATTGGTCATTGCCGACAGGTTATCTATTTATGTAAGTGCTGTATTGGGAAACGCCGGACATCATTCGGGAATAACTATAATTATCGCAGTGATTTTTTATGTATTTCAAATTTATGCCGACTTTTCGGGATATACAGATATGGCGTTGGGCTTAGCAAAAATTCTGGGGTTTGACCTTACGCAAAATTTCAACAGGCCTTTACTGGCCAAATCCGTTACCGAATTTTGGCGGAAATGGCATATCTCTTTAACCACCTGGTTCACAGATTATTTTTATAACCCAATTGCTATTGCTAAAAGGGATTGGGGGAAATGGAGTGTCGTATACGCTTTTTTTATCACCTTTATCGTGCTGGGATTCTGGCATGGCGCCAACTGGACCTTTATTGTATTTGGCGCCTTACAAGGCTTCATCCTCACCATCGAATTTTTTACCCGCAAAGCAAGAAAGCAAATTCGTAAAAAAATACCCGGTCTGTTAAACAGTATCGCGGGCACTGCTTTCACCGTTGGTTATTTTGCTTTTTCACTTATTTTCTTCAGGGCGGATAGTTTACCAGGTGCAATAACAATCATCAAAAGGATATTTACAGCCGGGGGGCCCATCTATATTGAAAACCCCTCCATGATCCTGTTTTCCCTGTTAGGCATAAGTTTCCTGGTATTGGTTGAATATAAGAAAGAGTATTTCAACGGGTTGTTTACTTTGTCTAATAATAGGAATTGGCTGGTCCGGAATTGCTATTATTGCTTTCTGCTGCTTATTATTCTGATAGCAGGCGTTTTTGATGGCGGGGAATTTATTTATTTTCAATTTTGATAAGGCAATAACAGCATGCTAAAAACGTTTAAAAACAGATCAACAAAAAAAGGCTACCAATACCTGCTTTTAAAAGCCCTGGGATTTTTAATGCTCGCTTTTATTTTCGATTTTATTATCGGCGGCATTTTTAATTACTTTTATTTTAAACAAACATCTGGCTGGGAATATAGAACCAAATATTCAATTGAGGATACAAAGGCAGATATTTTAATATTTGGCGCTTCCAGGGCGCAACAACAATATAATCCTGTTTTTTTTGAAGAACGCTTAAACCAAACCTGTTATAATGTTGGAAGGGATGGAGAGCCATTCTTTTATTCTTACGCAATTTTAAAAGGCGTATTAAACAGGTACGCACCCAAAATAGTAATATTGGATATTGAAAATATGGTTTTTAAAGAAAGTCAAAACAGTTATGACAGGCTCGCTGTTTTGCTGCCGTTTTATAAAAAACATCCGGAGCTGCGTTCCATCATAGAACTTAGAAGCGCTTTCGAAAAATTAAAATTGCAATCCCGGATATATCCTTATAATTCTTTGCTTTTTAAAATTGCCATGGGCAATACTGAATTTAATAAGAAAAGAAATGAAGATATTAAAGGATACCTCCCCTTAACCGGGGCCCTGGATGAGCCTATCAGGGCCGTTGAACTTTCAAAAAAAAGGTATGCGATCGACAGTAATAAAGTTAATTTTTTTAAGATGTTTATAAACGATTGCGGGAAAGCAAACATTAAATTATTTATTGTTTGTTCACCCTATTTTATTCATTCCAATGGGATGGATACTTCTGTGGTGATTGCAAAAGAAATTGCGAAAGAGCGAAATATTGATTTTATTGATTTTTCAAAGGATGAAACGTTTTTAACCAATTCCAGGTTGTTCGACGATACGGTGCATGTGAATTTCACCGGGTCTGAATTATTTTCCAATAAACTGATAGATACCATTATGATTAAAAATAAAAAGTTAGGGCCTATCAATTAAAATAAATTATAAATATTAAAGGTGTTAAGACCCTTCAAAGAACCAGGAAAACTAATTGTTTGCAAAGGGCAGGAGACCATCATACGTATTGGTGCCCTTCATGAAAAAATGAAAAACCAGTATCACATTTTTGAATCAAGGGAAATAACTATTAAACAACCACTATTTTTTTGATTTTCAAACTTTACCAAAACAACGGGTTTTAATTTATACAATGGATTTTAAAGTTTTCTGTAAAAAAATTACACTAAAAAAAATTGATGTAAAATGCTTTTTAACTCATTCCATTTTCTATTTTTTTTTATTATTGTTACCACTCTTTATTTTACATTGCCCTATACAAAAAGATGGATACTGCTGTTATTGAGCAGTTGTTATTTTTATATGGCATTTGTGCCCATCTATATTTTGATCCTGGGATTTACCATTGGAATAGATTATTTTGCCGGAATTTATATTGCCCGCACACAAGGCAAAAGACGCAAGATGTTCCTGGTTTGCAGTTTGGTTGCCAATATCGGAATACTTTGCGTTTTTAAATATTACAATTTTATAAACACTAATCTTTCATTTTTACTTCACGGCTTTGCACTGACCAATCCAATTCCGTATTTAAATATCCTGCTACCGATCGGGCTTTCGTTCCACACTTTCCAGGCCATGAGTTATACCATCGAAGTATATCGCGGCAAACAAAAAGCGGAACGGCATTTTGGAATATACGCTTTGTACGTGATGTTTTACCCGCAGTTGGTTGCCGGGCCAATTGAAAGGCCGCAAAACCTGCTGGGTAAATTCAGGGAAAATCACCCATTTGATAGCGGCCGCATTTTCGATGGGCTTAAAATAATGATCTGGGGTTTTTTTAAAAAATTAGTGATTGCAGACCGGCTGGGAATTTATGTAAACAGCGCTTATAATAATGTACCACACCAGGATGGGATGACCTTATTATTGGCTACCCTGTTTTTTACATTTCAGATATATTGCGACTTTTCCGGTTATTCAGATATTGCGATCGGTGCGGCAAAAGTAATGGGGTTTGACTTAATGACGAATTTCAGGCGCCCTTTATTTGCAAGAACTACCGGTGAATTCTGGAAACGCTGGCATATTTCTTTATCAACCTGGTTTAGAGATTATCTATACTTTCCGCTGGGTGGCAGCAAGGTCTCCATACCCAGGACCTATATTAACCTGATGATAGTTTTTTTGATCAGCGGGTTGTGGCACGGCGCCAACTGGACATATATTGTTTGGGGAGGCATCAATGGTTTTTACCTGGTATTTGCGCTGATGACAAAAAGATACCGGGATAGATTCAATGCCTTTATAGGACTGAATAAATTTCCGCGACTGGAAATGGTTTCACATATTTTGATAACATTTTTATTAATAGGCTTTTCAAGGGTGTTCTTCAGGGCCAGGACGTTTGATGATGCCATATTGGTTTTTAAAAAAATGGCTACATTTAAAGGATCAATTTTTAATGACGGCACTGCAATAATCATCTATTCTTTTTTTGCCATCTTTTTTTTACTGGCAGTGGAATTAAAAAAAGAATTTTATACAGGCCCGTTTACTTTGTCGCGTCATAAAAATTTTTGGGTACGTAATTCGTATTATTCGCTTTTAGTTATTCTCATTATATTATTGGGCGTTTTTGATGGAGGGCAGTTTATTTATTTTCAATTTTAATGAGGCAGCACATGAAAAAATCATTTAAAGGTCATTCTTTCAAAAACTTTTTATTAAAATTAATTGCATTTTTTGCAGTGGTCTACGTTGCAGATTTCGCGATTGGGCTGTTCCTTAAAAAATTTTATTTTAAGCAGCAATCCGGTTATGATTACCTTACGACTTATTCTATTGAAAAAACAAAAGCCGATGTGCTGGTATTTGGTTCTTCAAGGGCGGTAAATATTTTTAATACGCAGATATTTGAAAATAAACTGGGTTTGTCCTGCTACAATGCCGGCAGGTACGGGGAACCGGTTTTTTATCATTATGCAGTATTAAAAGGTGTTTTAAAAAGGTATACCCCTAAGATCATACTATTAAGTTTTGACGCGGGTAATTTTAATAAAAGCCAGGAGGCTTACGACAGGTTAGCGGTGCTATTGCCCTATTACGGCAATCATCCTGAGATCAGGCAAATGGCGGAGTTAAAAGGGCCCTACGAAAAACTTAAACTGCTTTCAAAGATCTATCCGTATAACTCGCTTCTTTTACCTATCATAACCGGTAACACCGCTTATAGCAAAAGAAAATATGTCAATTTCAATGGTTTTATCCCGGCTAAAACTATGTTTACCGGGCCATTACA
The DNA here is from genome assembly GCA_040007015.1 of Ferruginibacter sp. Classification (GTDB taxonomy): domain Bacteria; phylum Bacteroidota; class Bacteroidia; order Chitinophagales; family Chitinophagaceae; genus Ferruginibacter. The sequence goes on from JBDTVX010000088.1 coordinate 9,081, forward strand.
AATATTTGATTATACAAAGGAAAAAGAGTTGGACAGTCTTAAAATTGATGTATATCGATCCTTTATCCGGGATTGCATCAGTTTGAATATTCAGCTATACATCGTGTGCCCCCCGTACATGATCAATCCAATTGGTACAGACCATTCTATCATCGCAGGAAAGCAAATAGCACAGGAGTATAATATTAAGTTCCTTGATTATTCCAGGGATAGCTTTTTTATTGATAAGCCCGCGCTGTTTGCGGATTACCGGCATTTAAATGAACGGGGGGTTGAAATTTTTTCAAATATGGTAATTGAAAAGATGAATAACCCGTAAGGTCAAGCCTTGTGGTGCCCATAATCCCGTTCATCAAAATGCAATAAAGGAGCGTGGCCAGGATGTATTACTGACGGAAATTCCATATCCACGTTTTTATTAGAAGCGCTTCTCAACCGCGGATTGTATTTATTTAGTATGTACCTCCCATCAAAAAAAAATGTAAATTATACAGTAATAACTATAGCGGGCTGCATTTTTTTTCTTCATTGTATAAAAAAAATACAAAAAAAAATAATATTTCAATAAAAAACATTAGTTTTACATCGCTTACACACTATCTATCTCCCACCTTCCTATCTAATCACCATATATACTTTTAAATCTCCCTATTCAACAGGAATTCCTCTGTTAAGAGTTTACTATACTCTTGATCATATTTTTTATTACCACTTTATAAAGGAACAATATGGGGAAGATTTACGTTTTGATTTTTGGCTTTTTCCTGATTTTAAATCAATCTACAGCACAAACTGCTACCTGGAATGGTTCGGTTTCAAACGACTACAACGATCCGGCCAATTGGACGCCTAACCGAAACAGTCCTGCGGCTTCAGATATTTTATCTTTTAATGCCTTAGCTCCCATTGATATACTGCATGTTCCCAATGTTACTATAGGGGGCATTACGATTGCTTCCGGCACATCTACTGTATCATTAACAGGGGCTTATCCTACTAATGTTCTTAAATTGGGTAATGCCATACCACTTGTGTACACAACTGCAGGCAGTATTTTGTGTGCTAATTTTCTTACGATCAATCTTATTAATCCTGCAGCATTTACCATGACCCAAGGCACTTTTGGGATTGCTACCAATTCAGGCGGAAAAATAATTATTAATAGCGCCTTAACGTTAAATGGAGCTGCTGCCAAGCTGGATTTTGATGTGGCCGGAACACTCGGCACTACGATAACCGGGTCAATAACTGCTACCTTAGGAATTTTTAACAGTGTTAATGCTACTGCTATCACGTGGACCGCTACTGCCAATTACTATCACAACTACAATGGGGTTTCTGCTACCGCAATACCAGCTTCAACATGGGCATATGGTTCTACCTGCAATATTACAGGTATGAATGGAGGTTTAATCGCGCCTACCGGGTTAAGCGGTATCAATTTTGCAAATTTTACATGGAATTGTTCCGCCCAGGCAGGCATTGTTGACTTGAACCTGCCGCTTACCACCGTTACCATTATTGGATCGCTCTCTATTTTAAATACCAATAATAGATATCTGCGTTTGGCAGGTGCAGCGGGTGGAAATATTACAGCAGGGGCATATACTCAGTCCGGGCCCAGCGTTGTAATGTTGCAATCATCAACAGGCACTACTAATTTAACTGTAAATGGAACTTTTTTACATGACGGGGGCATTTTAGATGGGGTTGGTAATGGTGCTTCAAACGGTATCGCTAACTTGAATTTGAAGGGAAATGTAACAAAAAAATCGGTATCCTGGATTTCATCCAGTACCAGTGCCAGTGCCCAGATGAATATTGAATTTTCAGGCTCTGCCGCACAAAATGTAAGTATAATAGGGAGTGGTTGGTGGAGTCCGGCAGGAGCAGGGAGATCTAATTTTATAATAAGTAATACTGTCGGAGTTACTTTAACCGCTGGCAGTGTTTTGGTAGTTTATAATGGCAGTGGTCCTGGCACCCCTGCTACCTGCACAGTTTCCGGTATACTGGCACCTCAAAACGCAACAGCCGTAGTCTCTTATATTGGTGCGTGTACGCTTTTATATACCGGCACCACTTTTCAAACTGCAACAGCAGCTGAATTTCCGACTCTCGCCAATACTCCTACAAACCTAACCATCAATAATTCGTTGGGGGTTAGTCTACCTTTAGGCTTTAGCCGTACAATACCTGGTACCTTGACAATGCTTGGTGGCAACATGGCTATAGGTACCGGCAATACACTTTCTCTTACCAATACAACGCTTTCAACCCAGTTAATCTATACAAGCGGCTATATTTCAACAGGAACACTCAGCAGGTATTTCCCTACATCCTCTTTGCCAATATCAGCAACTACCGATGCCCGCTTTCCTTTTGGTTCAGGGGTAAATGACCGATCTTTATATGTATTTTTTTCAGCGACCACCAGCGCCACAGATGGTATGATATCTGTGGCTCACTTCCCGGTAGTGGGTGTAACAGGTATATCCATAACGGAACCGGGCCCGCCAAGCATAACACTGGATAAAAGAACCAATACCAACTGGACAATTTCCAGGGGGACTTTTGATATAGGGGCAGCAACTATTTCACTTTTGGCTGTTGGTGGAAATATCGGTTCGGTTGATCAATACCTTCAACTCAGGCTTACAAATGGTACCACCCCGTATGGAACATTGATAAATCCCAATACCGGTAGCAATTCAGTGCCGGTAACCGGTAAATCGGGTTTAGGGAATGCTGATATCACTGGTAAAACGCTGTATATTGGGAGTGATGGCACTACTGCCCCTATTCCTTATAATCCTTTAACGATTATCACTTTTAACTGGACGGGCATGGGAGCTGATGATAACTGGACGAACCCTTTTAACTGGACAGGAGTAAACGCGGTTGGCTATCCGAGCGCTTCTACAGAAATAGCTATTATTGATAATACAGCAACGGGTCCAAAAATGCCAACCATTAATTCCTCTGATAATATCAATGTTTTTCAACTGACTGTAAGTGGAGGTAAGACTTTGACCATGCTTGGATCCGCAATTATAAATGTGTATGATGCTGTAAGCATTTCCGGGCCTACGGCAACATCATTTGCTCCATCAAGTACTTTTTCTTATGCCAGTTCAAATTCCCCTCAATCTGTTCTTGATATTCCCTATGGTACCCTTACCTTGTCTGGAACAGCCGCTAAAACTTTCCCGTCTACTATTACAATAACCGGTAGTTATGGTTATACCGGAACCACACCCAATGTAATTACCAATTCAAATACTTTTAGATATAACGGGGCGGGCGCTCAAAATATAGCAGCCGGTAATTATTATAATCTTACCATTACCGGTTCACGAGGCGGAGGAATGGTTACCCTCGGTCCATCAACTTCCGCCACCGTTACTATTGGTATTGCAAATGTCTTTGATGTTAGTGGTCTTTCCAGTTATACCCCCGATCCCGCGTTGAGCCCGATTAGTTTTACAACAGTAAATTTCAGCTCGGCTGCTTCACAATATATACCTGGTTTTCGCTATGCTTTAATTTCAAATAGTGGAAATGGCCCCAGGGTTTTGGATAGTTTGGGTTCTACAGATCCTACACATGTAATTTACAGCCGTGCATTTATACGGGGAAACGGTGCATATACGATAGCTGCCTCGAAAGTTAATATCTATGTTTCCGGTGCAGTAAATCCTATTTTATATCAATTGGCCAATCAACATTTTAATGATCTTGAATTTAGCGGCAATCAAAACAATCTTAGGGTGGACTTTGATAAGGGGGAAATTTATATAGCCGGTAAATTTTCATTTTCTATTGTCAACTATCAACAAGTGATGAAAACGCCGAATGACGCTTATTTTGTATTTGACGGTGCAGGCGATCAAACAATCACTGCTTTTAAAACAAATGTTTCACCAAACACTCCAGCATTTAAATATCCTAATTTGGTTGTTTTCGGTGGAAACAGGAATGTTACTTTAGGCGGCGCCGGCACCGACACAATTGGAATAACGGGGACTTTCCAGGTGCCCCGTGCATCTGTATATAGTGCTCCGGTTTATGGGTTTCCTGTTGGAACACCAATCCCGGTTAGTGTTTTTTCGGCTGGTAAAGGTTTTAAAGTAGCGGGAAGCACGGTTAATTTCAGTAGTGGATCGGGTCTTATTCCTGAACTTCTTCCTTCCTCCGCCGGTACTTATAATTACGACAATATTTCTGTTACAGGAGGAAACCGGATCATAGAGAGTAATAATATGACAATGGGTGGTAATTTGTTCATTGCCGGAAATGATACAAATTATATAAAGTTTACTTCCTGGGCAAACTTAAAAATTGGTGATGCTGCTACGAGCCGGACATTTAATGTACTCGGAAATGTATCGGTTGCAGGCATTACTTCAAGTGGTCAAAATACTGGTCAGCTTGATTTAAACACTGGAACACTGGGTAGTACTAATATGTATGTATCTAAGAGTCTTTCAGTGAGCCCCCAGGGCCAGATCAGCAGTACGGGGGAATCAAACGGTACCATTATATTTAAAGGCATTTTACCACACACCTATACAAATACCTCCTCATGGAAAAACGGTTATGTTAATTTTAAGGTTGGCGATGGCATAACAAACAGTAAATTAACGCTGTTGACTTCGCTGGATTTGATCAGGTCAACAACGCCTGTAGCAAATAAGGGAACGCTGGATGTCCTGCCTAATGATACTTTGGATTGTGGACTCTTAAACATTGTCAGTAACTTAAATAATGGAGCCGCGGGCGATGCGATTTTTAACCTCCAGGCCGGCGCTACATTAATTACTGCCAACACAGGTGGTGTAGAAGGAACTGCTACTAGTGTAGGAACTACCGGATCAATCCTTAACGATGCAACAATGACGAAAACATACAACCCTTCGGCAAATTATGTTTTTAATGCTTTGTCCAACACCAATACTTCTTTTCCTTCAGCAACTACTCCTTTCCCTATGGCCAGTTTAACATTAGGAAATAATGTTAACGCTGCCACTTTTTCTCTCAATAAATCAATAGAAGTAAGCAATGTACTAACACTTAATAATTCAAGTACGCTTGCGCTGGTAAACAGTGATCTCAACCTGAAATCAAAACCAACTACCACCGCCAGGGTGGCTCCAGTACCGCCCTCTGCAAATATTAATTATGGCGGTATCGGTACCGGCAGATTCATTGTAGAGAGATATTATCCTGGTACCAGGTCATGGCGGTTAATAACCTCGCCCTTAAGTTCAAACAATACACCCACTACTATATTTAGCGAATGGCAAAATGGTGGCTCAAACACACCTGGTATAGGTGCATTTGTAACCGGGCCCAATCCAAATGCCGGAAATGGGTTGGATTTTAGCGCTCTAAATAATTATTCTTTAAAAACTTATAAGAATAATGCCTACGTTAACATTGATACCACGTTAAAACTACTTTCAAATAGTAACTTGACGGCAGCAAATATTGGCTACTTCATGTTTGTAAGAGGCGACCGCAGCAGAAGCCCGGACAATACAGTTGTTCCAAATACGAATAACACTACCTTGAGCAGCAAGGGTAAATTACAGTATGGCCCGCAAACCTTTCCTGGTATTACCCGTACTGTTGTGGGCACCCGCTATTTTATATTGGTTGGTAATCCTTACGCCTCACCCATTAATTTCGACAGTCTTACCAGGAATAATATAGCTAAACGTTTTATTGTTTGGGATCCCCATAATACCCCCGGCTTTTTTGTATCAATCGATGATCCTGATGATGACGGAATTTACACTTACTCTCCCGCTCCAATTGGCGGACAGGATTTAAATATACAGTCGAGCCAGGCATTTTTTGTTGAAACTGATACGCTGATGAATGTAGCATCCAGCTTAACTATTAACGAAAGCGATAAATCAACTGTAAATAACCTCGGAATGTTCCGCCCCCTCACCCCAAGTACCAGGACATCTTCTTTCAGATCCAACCTGCTCCAGGTAAATGGGGATAACAGTACGGTAATGGCTGATGGAAACATTGCCGAGTTTAACGACATATTTAAAAACACGGTTGATATCCAGGATGCGTTAAAGATCACTAATCTGAATGAAACTTTTGGATTACTCCGCAACAATACGCCTATTGCAACGGAAAGAAGGAAAACTATTACCGCCAATGACACTTTATTTTTAAATCTTGCCCGTACCACCCAACGCAACTACCGGTTCCAGTTTGAACCCACTAATATGGATCCTTTGGTTACAGCATTTTTAGAAGATAACTATACAGGAATTAAAACACCGGTAAGCATAATTTCAGTCAGTACTTTTGACTTTGCCATAAACGGGGATGCAAAAAGCGCCGCAACAAATCGCTTCCGGATTGTATTTAAATCGTCTGAAGCGGGGCCTTTACCTGTTACCTACAGCAGTATAAAAGCTTACCAGAAAGGTGATAATATAGCTGTAGAATGGACAGTAGAAAATGAAATTAATATCAGTAAATACGAAGTAGAAAAAAGTACCGATGGC
>JBDTVX010000089.1:0-15560 GCA_040007015.1 Ferruginibacter sp.
AATTCTATTTCTATTACTTCATAGGGCAATCCTTTCGTCCAGGCGGGGTTTTCGCAAAAATAATGTTCAATCACAGAAGTAGTTGCGGCGAAACACCGACGTGTAGAGCTATCCGAATTAAAGGGACAACTCTTTATCGGTTGCGGAGTATCATTCGCTATACACGAGAATGGTACACGGAATATTACTTCCGGGAACGCAAAAGTTTCAAAGAATGGTTTTGAACGGATATCATTATCCTGCTATATCCCGTACAAGATCAACCGGTATCATTCGTTTAATGATCTAAATTGATTTTTATAGAAATTTTACTACAGCGCTGTAGAAAAAAACCTGTATCGGTTTTGAAATAATATTATCGCTTTCTCCTTGTTGATAACCAGAACCTCCTATGAAACCGTTTTACCAGCTGCCCTTGCAGCATCCCCAAAATTTTTCGCTGAAATTCTCAATACAGGTCTGGATACTACGGATGCTATTCCAGTTTTTGGAAAAATCATCCTTTAAGTGGAAACAAGCCTGGTCAGTGAGTTCATAAATAACTGATTATCAATAAAATATAAGTTGGCACCATAATAGACTTAGCCGATATAGAAATCTGAAAAAATACCTTTATGAAACTTTTTACCTTCTGCAACCATAATTCTTCAAAAGCATCTTTTATCTCCCTGGTATTTGTTATCATCTGCGGAATCACTTCTTCCTTAAATGCACAGCAGATCATTATAACTCCTGGAACAAATTTAATTTTGAACGGCAATGTATCTCTGGTATTAAATAATGCAGCTTTGCAAAATGATGGCGCATTTGCAGCAGGAACCAGCACAGTAAATTTCATCGGGCATAAAGATTCATCTGCATCTTATATAGCAGGTAGCAGCACAACAACTTTCAATAACTTATCAGTTTCTAAATCTGCTTCTGGTGTAGCTTTAAAATCTGCGGTAGCGGTTAAAAATATACTCGACCTTAATAACGGCGATTTGTTTACTTACAATAACCTTACATTAAAATCGGATGCAGCACTTACAGCAAGAGTAGCCCCGGTTGCTTTAGGTAGTAACATTATCGGAAAAACAAATGTGGAAAGATATGTTAGTGCAAAAAGGATATGGAGATTAATTACTGCACCGGTTACTCATTCCAATACAATTTATAATAGCTGGCAGAATAACGGCTTGTATGTTGCCGGAGCAGGAACTTTAATTACAGGTACTAATCCTTCAGCCGCAAACGGTTTAGATTACAGCGCTCAAAATACCGCATCGATGAAAGGTTTTAACTACGCTACTCAACAATTTACAAAAGTGTTGAATACCAGGGTGGCTATTTCTTCAGGCAATGCGGGCAGCGCTGATAACACAGGATATTTTATTTTTATAAGAGGCGATCGTAACCCTTTGAACACAAATACTTCTATTTACAATAACACTACGTTAACCAGTACCGGTGACCTGCAAATTGGAACACAAACTTTTACCGCTTCTCCTGTTAAAGATAATTACACATTGATTGGCAACCCATACGCTTCACCTGTAAATTTTGATAAGGTTAAATTAAATAATATTGTTAAACGTTTTTATGTATGGGATCCTGCTCTTAATGCAGCCGGCGGATATATAATGCTGGATGACGTAAACAACACTGGCACTTACCTTAAATCTGTTCTTGTTGGTTCACAAACAAAAGATATTCAGTCTGGCCAGGCCTTTTTTGTACAAACAAAAGGTAATAACCCAGCTTCTTTAATATTTAATGAAGATAGCAAATCGGTTACTACCAGCAATTTAAGCTTTAGGCCTTTAACACCAAATACACCGGCTGGCCCTGTAACTGGTCAGATAAGAGCTACTTTAAATATATTAAATTCAGATAGCGCCACCTCAACTGCAGACGGCGCGATCGCACAGTTTAACGATGCCTTTAGTGCACAACTTGACCAGGATGACGCAGCCAAATTCGCAAACACGAACGAAAACCTGAGCATCGTAAGAAACAATGTTTTACTTGCCGCCGAAAGAAGACCGGCGCTTAGCTTAAACGATACGGTTTATTTCAGGCTTACTACTACTACACAAAGAAGCTACCAGTTTATATTTGAGGCAGAAGGACTGGGTCAGCCCAATATGACCGGCTTTTTGGAAGATAGCTACCTGGGTACAAGTACCTTGATCAACCTTGAGGGAAGCACTACAGTAAACTTCGCTATTAATGCAGAAGCGGCTTCAGCAGCAATTAACAGGTTTAGAATTGTATTCAAAACAGCATCAGTTGTTTTACCGGTAACGATCAGCAGTGTAAAGGCTTTTCAGAAAAATAGCAATATCACAGTAGAATGGAAAGTGGAAAATGAGTTGAATATGGTAAAATATGACGTGGAAAAGTCAACCGACGGATCAGTATTCACTTATGTAAATACAACGAATGTATCGGGTACGAACAATTCCTACAATACTTATAGCTGGATAGACGTTAAGGCAGTGCAGGGAAACAATTTTTACAGGATCAAGTCATACGACAGAAGCGGCGAAATAAAATACAGTTCAATTGTAAAGGTGACAATCGGAAAAATTACCGGCACAAGCAGTTTCAGTGTCTATTCAAACCCTGTAACCGGCAATGTGATCAACCTTGCAGTAAATAACCAGCCGGCAGGAAAATACCAGGTAAGATTAACGAATATCAGCGGCCAGTCAATATTTGTAAAAACCATTCAAATCAATGGCGGCAATAGCACTCAATCACTCAATGCAGGTTCTAAATTGCCGGCAGGAATTTATCAACTGGAAATTATCGGACAGGATAATAAACATAACACACAAAAAATAATTGTTGAATAATATAATCCAAACTTAAAAAAACTAATAAAATCAAATTACGAGTATGAAAAAATATTATCTGATGATGCTGTTGATTGGTCAACTGGCATTTGTAACAAAGATTAACGCTCAGAATATAGCGATCAATGCAACCGGGAGCATGCCCGATACAAGTGCGATGCTGGATGTAAGCAGTACCATCAAAGGGTTTCTTGCACCGCGTATGAACACTAAAGAACAAAATGCCATCCCCTTACCTGCCATTGGTTTACTGGTCTATAATACGGATGATAATATGTTTAATGTATATACAGGAACTGCCACTAAATCCGCTTGGACCAACCTGGCAACAGGTAGCGGAGGTACAGTCAGCAGTTTTACAGCAGGAAGCTTAAGTCCTTTATTTAGTACAGGAGTTGCAAACGCTAACTCTGCACCGGCGCTTACTTTTACACCTTCCACAGCTGGCGGATATACTTTTTTAGGAAGGGCAGGCGGCACAGGTGCATATAGTTTTATCAGTGGTATGGATAGTCTTTGGATCCCCGCTTTACACTCACAAACCTATTATGATTTAAGGTACAACCGTTTGCTGGTTTCAGGTACAAATATTAAAACGGTTAATAATACATCGTTATTAGGCAGCGGAAATTTTTCCCTGGAGCCGGTAATAACAGCTCCCAATACTTCTCTAAAATACTGGACAGGATATAAAACATACGGTTCGTTTTACGATTCGGCAAGAGCCGCCATAACCCTTACAACAACGGGTACAAGCGGGGTAGCTACCTATACTAAGGCAACAGGTGTTTTAAATATACCTGCCTATACACCAGGTACAGGAACAGTAACAAGTGTGGGATTAACTTCTTCAGACATCACCGTTGGGGGCGCTTCGCCTGTTACCGGTAGCGGAACTTACACCCTTGCATTACCAACTGTCAATTCAAATGTGGGCACCTATACAAATGCTTCAATTACTGTCAATGCAAAAGGATTAATTACGGCAGCGAGCAGCGGCAGTGGTGGAACTGGGAGCAGTAACGGATGGGCTTTAACCGGTAACACTGGCAGCAATCCCACAAAAAATTATATTGGCACCAGCGATGGACAGCCGCTGGTATTTAAAATAAACGGGATACAGGCGGGCTACCTGGGAATGTCCGGGTCATCCAATGCAACTTCTTTCGGGGTTAGTTCAAGCGCCTCTTATCAATCAACGGCAATAGGTTCAGGGGCATTGGCCAATACTAGTAATGGAGCCACTGCCCTTGGTTATGCCGCCATTGCGTCGGGGCAGGGCACCATAGCAATTGGCTCCGGCGCCAACGCTGCCAATGTGAATGAAACCATCGCGATTGGTTACAACAGCAATTCCGATTCTTACCAGGGAATAGCAATTGGTTCCGCTGCCACTACATCCAACACGAATAATGCAATTGCCATTGGTTATGCTGCTAGTGCAAGCGGGTATCAGTCAGCAGCCATTGGCAGCAGCAGCAGGGCCACAGCGCAAAATTCGACCGCTATCGGAAACGGCGCCTCCGCTTCTAACGCCAATTATATTTCATTGGGCAATACCTCCGTAACAGCTATTCGCGGACAGGTAAATTTTACTACTTATAGTGACGGCAGGTTTAAAAGAAATATTCATGCCGATGTACCCGGACTCGGATTTATATTACAACTAAGGCCGGTAACGTACAACTGGGACATTCATAAATTCAATGAACATAGCCGTGGCGACGACGCTAAAGCAATGCCGGTAAAATATTCAGCTCAAAATGAACTGGAAGAAGCCGCAATCCTCAAAAAGGAAAGTATCACTTACACCGGTTTTATAGCCCAGGAAGTTGAAAAAGCCGCAAAGGATTGTAAATTTAATTTCAGCGGTGTTTTAAAACCATTGAATGACAAAGATGCTTATAGCCTTAGCTACGCGGAATTTGTAGTACCCCTGGTAAAAGCTACACAGGAATTAAATGAAAAAAATGAAGCGCTGAATAATAAAATAGATATCCAGCAAAAAATGATTGAGCAATTGATAGAAGAAGTAAAGCAATTGAAGAAGGGCCATAAATAATAAAAACCCTCAATATTTAAAACAAAACAGCCCTTCTTTTAGGGCTATTTTTTTATGTGATGCTGAAACCATTGATTCTTACCGGGGCTAATGGCGTACATCCGGTTACATTAATAGTTTTCTTAGCACTTTTCGTTATTTATGTTAACCTCATATTAAATGATTTGCATTCCCTTTTTCTCCTTTAAGAACAATTTTATTAATTTACAGCATAGCATTTACTTTGCAAAAAACCGGGTCCAAAAAACCAGCCTTCATGCAATTATTAAATAACCTTCATCTCTGCTGGTCATTTATTTTTTTGGCACGGTTTTGTAAAACAATTAACCTGGCATTACATTACATTTCAATACATATTTTATTTTATGTCAATCAATCTTATAGAAAGTATTCAAACAAACCTTCATTATCCGCCGCTTCAAAAAATTGATCCGAATACACAGGAAGTGGTGGCAGATGATAGCAAACCGGATGAACATCATTTTAGCCAGGCAGCGATACCTGCTATATTAACAGGGTTATATAAATACAGCACAATAGATGAAGGAGCGGAGAATATTTTAAGGGGAGATATTTCCACAGATTGGGTAAGCCTGATTTTTGGAGATACCAAAGAGGAAGTAATACAAAAAATTAATTCCTATGCTTTTCAAACGGGTGAAGATTCGGCGAATCGTATGAATACGATCGCTCACCAGGCCATACATTTAGTAAAAGAAAATATGAAGCCCAACGCCACTGCAATGGATGTTAAAAATTTTATGTCGGCCCAGGTAAATACCATTTTATTATATTTACCGGAAGCTTTGCACATGGGAGAACTATTAAAGGACAATGCGCTTGATGATAATACCAATAAAATGGAAGGGCCGATCTCCACCTTAATGCACAAAATAGGTTCAGCATTTTCAAATACCCCTGATGAAGAGAAATCAAAATTGAACCAATAGAAAATAATGGATAATTGATAATTGAAAAAATCTCTAAATCACTGCAACACCAGCAACGCAGTTTTTGTTTAACCTTATTATTCGAATTGAAGGAAATTATGACTTAAATACTATTCGCATTCAAGGAATTATTAATTATCAAATATTAATTATTCATTAACCCCTGCTGCATATCCTCGTAACTTTTAATTTTATTGTACAAAGTTTTACGATCTATTTTTAATAATTCGGCAGCCTTGGTTTTATTGAAATTCACTTCCTTCAGCACGTGCATGATGGTTTCGTATTCGGCCCTTGAAGCAGTGTCTTTAAGGTCCAGAGACACCGTTCTGTTTTCACCCGTTGTTTGCTGCGAAGAAGGTGTAGTAAAATAGCCGCCGGTAATTTCAACCGGTAATGTTGCAGCCTGTATATTACCATTATTGGTTAATAGAACACAACGCCGGATCACATTGCGGAACTCCCTTAAATTTCCCGGCCATGGATAATTGATAAACATCTTCAATACATCGTCGTCAAATCCCTGAACGGTTTTATTTAATTCAACATTGGTTTTTTGTAAAAAGAAATTTGCGAAAAGGAGGATATCGTCTTTCCTGTTTCTCAACGGCGGCAGGTTGATAGCAAACTCATTAAAACGATGGTATAGGTCTTCACGGAATTTGCCATTACGGTAGGCTTCCTGCAGGTTTTCATTTGTAGCTACAATGATACGCACATCCACTTCCATTTCTTTATTACCGCCGATTCTTTTAAATTTCCTTTCCTGTATTACCCTTAATAACGACGCCTGTATTTCTGAAGAAAGGTTGGCCACTTCATCCAAAAACAAAGTGCCGCCATTGGCCAATTCAAAATGCCCGTCTTTGTCATTGATCGCACCGGTGAATGCACCTTTTACATGACCGAATAATTCGCTTCCCGCCAGTTCTTTTGATAATGTGCCGCAATCCATGGCTATAAAAGGCTTTCCTTTCCGGCTACTTAATTCATGAATTGTTTTGGCAATCACTTCTTTACCTGTGCCGCTTTCACCATTCAATATGATACTGTAATTAGTGGGCGCCACCATTTCCACCTGGTTGTATAATTCTTTTGTAGAGGTAGACTGACCCACTAAAAATTCATTATCAAGGTCATTGTTTTTCTTAGCGCTTTTTGTTATCCCATGATCACCTTCCGTCAATGCTGAATTGGCATCCGAGCTTTGTAATGCGGCCCTTAAAACACTGAGCACTTCATCCGGCACCAGGGGTTTTGTAATATAATCATAAGCGCCGGCTTTGATAACATCCACTGCTATTTTAATGTCTGAATACCCGGTAATGATCAGCACAATAGCCGATGGATTATGTTGCTTTATCTCTAACAATACATCCTTGCCATCTTTTTTTTCGCCCAGTCTGAAATCAGATATTACGATATCAAACTTACCCGCTTTAAATTTTTCAATTCCCTTGCTACTGCTGTGAGCAGTATCTACTATATATCCATTCTTACCTAGAAACCTGCTTAACAATGCACACATATCCACATCATCATCTATAACTAAAACACTTTTCTTCATAGATCTGAAATTTTATATGAAGATACGATTACTTTAATACTTCTTCTTTTAATGTGGCATTTGCAACGGGGATTTGCTCAATAATTATCCACTCCGAATAGTCGCTTGGCTGAATTTTAGTGCCATATTGCGTGGCATATACTTTTGTGCATTCGGCGCCAAGGTAAAGTATCACAGAACTATAATATGCCCACACCATAATGATAACGACGGAACCCGCAGCTCCGTAAATGGTTGCCAGGTTGCTTCGCCCAAGATACCACCCGATGGCAATCTTTCCCAGTGTAAACAGGATTGCGGTAATAAATGCACCCACGCTAACGTCCTTCCATTTAATTTTTGCATCGGGCAATACTTTAAAGATGACAGCAAAAACGATTGTGGTGATCACAAAGGTGATCAGGTTATCGATAGCAGGGATAAAGATTTTTCCAACACCTGAAACGAGCTTGTTCAAATGATTGCCAATCACAACGATCACCGCATTCAACAAAAGAGATACCATTAAAACAAACCCCAGGCTGATGATGAGTGAAAAAGAAATAAGCCGTGTGAAGATCAGTTTCCACCAGGCTTTTTTGGTTTTAACTTTCAACCCCCAAATTTTGTTTAGTGAATCCTGTATCTCCCCAAATATAGCTGTGCCCCCAATCAATAAAATAACAATGCCCGCAATAGTGGCCACCGGCGTGTCTTTGGTGAGGTGGATATTTTTAATCGTCTCCTGGATCTGGATAGCCGCATTGCTTCCGACCAGGTCCTTAATTTCAGTGTAAACCTGTCCCTGGATGGCTTCCCTGCCAAATAATAAACCACAAATAGTAATAATAATAATGATCATGGGAGCCAGTGAAAACACGGTGTAATAAGATAATGAAGCGCTATACTTTAGCACATCGTCATCAAAAAATTCAAGGATTACTTTTTTGGCAAACAAATAGATATTATTAATTTTTCGTTTCATTTATAAAATAATCAAGATAATAATATTATAGCAATTATGTATTACAGGGACATAAATTTATGATAATCTATCGTCGCCCACCCGTTTTTTATTAAATAACATTTTGAATAAAAGCAGTTTATAAAAAAAATGTTGTTTAATATCTTTTTGCTTTTTTTTAAACACCGGTTTTATATTACCCCTGTTAACTGCCTGAAAAAACCCTGCCAAATAATGAGAGACCGTGGAAGGTAGTAGGTTAAAGGTAGAAGGTGAAAAGGTAAGTGTTAAAGGTAGAAGGTAGAAGGTAGAAGGTTGATGGTTGGGGGTTGATAGTTGGAGCCTTATGAAAACGATACCCTGCATTTTCTGCAACCTTATAGTCTGCCTTTATTTTAGAAGCTGTTTAAAAATGCAATTTTAGTTTTTCCTTTTGTAATGGTGGGTTAAAATATGGTAAAACTATGGCCGCGTTCCTATAACCTCCGACAGGGCTGATAGCGCCGTGGAGGCTATAACAGGGCAACACCGTCAGCGGTTTGTAAACCCTGACGGCGGTTGATTGGTTTTATTTTCCGGCAACTTCACATTACGAGACATTTCTAAAATCATTTTTAACAGTTTCTTATTTACGGTATTTCCTCTATTTACTTTATTTACTTTCCACCTACTACAATAAACATTGCTTAGTTTTGTATTCTTATTAAAAAAACGGGCTGGTTGTATGCGTTCCTCTACCTGGTACCGATGCCTGTTAAACCGGTAGCACAAAAAAAATAAGTTATGAAAAAAATATTAATTGCCCTGGATTATGATCCTTCTGCTGAAAAAATTGCTGAATCAGGTTATGCATTGGCCAGGGCTACAGGCGCTGAAGTAATACTGATGCACGTAGTGGCTGAGCCCAATTACTATTCCACCCTGGATTATTCACCGATTATGGGATATACCGGTTTTAGTTCCCCGGATATGCTGATGATGGTAGATGTAACGGAAGTTAAAAAATCATCCCAGGCTTTCCTGGAGCAATCAAAAAAGCATTTAGGAGAAGAGGGTATCACCACACTACTGGGCGAAGGGGATTGTGCTGATGCAATCCTGAAGGCTGCGAACGATTTGAAAGCTGACGTAATTGTAATGGGAACACATAGCAGGAGTGGCCTTGATAAGCTACTGATGGGAAGCATAGCGGAAAAAGTGTTACACCATTCTGATATCCCCTTGTTTATAATCCCTACAAAACACGAAAAAAAATAACCGGAAGGCCACTCAGAAATATATTATCCAATTCTTATGTAATCTCAAAACTTACCCGCCACAAAAAAAATCTGAAAATTGCTCATTTGCTCAATGACTCAATGCAGTTATTTCAAATGGAATGTTGAGCCATTTTCAAATTGAAAGGCGGCACCTGTAAATTGTGTAACAAATTAATATAATTGTGTAACATTTCATGGTGGATGTTCTTCACCTTTACTTTCTATTTAGTTAATATTTTTTTTGGTGAGACAGCTATTAATAAAACCTGCTTCGGTATAACTTGCAAATAGATTTTTTTACCCAAACTCGAAGAAAAATATTATTCCGTGAAACTTTATATAAAAAATATGGTATCGGCCCGTTGTAAAATGGTGGCAAAGGAAGAGTTGAAAAAACTGGGATTGCATTACGTAATGGTTGATTTGGGAGAAGTTGAAATTATGGAAAACCTGTCTGAAGATATGCGTATCGCATTAAAAAAAGGCCTCCTCCAATCGGGGCTTGAACTCATGGATGATAAAAGAAGCATGCTGATAGAAAAAATAAAAAATATTGTGATTGAGGTAGTTCATTACCTGGAAGAGCCGTTGAAGACAAATTTTTCTGATCACCTGAGCAGGAAACTCAACCATGACTACACCTATCTCTCCAATTTATTTTCTGATGTACAGGGAACTACTATTGAGCATTTCCTGATTGCCCACAAAATAGAAAAGGTAAAGGAATTGTTGGTGTACAACGAGCTCAACCTAACGGAGATTGCTTATAAAATGAATTATAGCAGTGTTGCCCATTTATCAAACCAGTTTAAAAAAGTAACGGGTCTTACACCTTCTCATTTTAAGAAAATGAAAGATAAAAGACGCAATGCGCTGGAGAATATTTAGTTTTTACAACAGCAGTCGTTTATTTAATCCGGCAGCTATCGGATACGCTGTTGGTTACCGGGAAAAAGAACCCGTAACAACATGGTAGCTGGCATAAAAAAATCATTGGAATGCCGAAAAAGAAAGTAAATAAAGAACCCGTTTTATCAGCCAACCTGTTTCCGGTAGTAGGAGTTGGCGCATCTGCCGGCGGCCTGGATGCTTTTAAAAAATTACTAAAAGCTATCCCGGAAAATTCGGGAATGGCATACGTACTGGTGCAACATTTAGATCCCAATCATGAAAGCATGCTGCCTGAAATATTACAAAAAGTAACTGGTATCCCGGTAGCCGAAATTTCAGATGATGTTAAAGTAGAAGCTGATCATATTTATATTATACCCAGCAATAAAATGCTGACTGCTACCGATGGTGTATTACAGTTGACCCCCAGGCCCACCAAAACTAAAAATGAACGAAATCTGCCGATAGATATTTTCTTTAATTCCCTTGCGGAAATACATCAAACACATGCTATTGGAGTGGTTTTATCCGGCACTGCATCCGATGGTACCAGGGGGTTGAAAGCCATTAAAGATCACGGAGGTGTTACTTTTGCGCAGGATTTAGCTTCTGCCCAGTATGATGGAATGCCACTTAGCGCGGTTCAGGCAGGTGTGGTGGATTTCATTTTACCACCTGGAGAGATACCTCAGAAACTAATGGAAATCAGGGGACGTATAAATCTAACGGATGAGGAGCTGCGAAATTTTCCCGTTCAGGATGATGAAATATTTAAACAGATACTTGCCTTATTGCGGGTGCGTAAGGGCACCGATTTTACCTATTACAAACAAACAACCATCCGCAGACGAATATTACGCCGGATAGCGCTTAATAAGAATAATGAACCCGCCACTTATCTTAAATTTTTAAGAGAGCATAAAACCGAGCAGGATATTTTATACCAGGACATGCTGATACCGGTAACCAGTTTTTTCCGCGACCGTAAAAGCTTTGATAATTTATGTGAAACGGTATTTCCTTTAGTTGTAAAAAATAAAGCAGGCGGTGAAACCATACGGGTATGGGTGGCAGGTTGCAGTACCGGGGAAGAAGCGTTCTCCATCGCAATTTGCATAAAAGAGTTTTTAAACAGCCAGGCATATTTACAAACGGAGGGTGCAAAAACAAACCTTGATATTAAGATCCAGATATTCGCTACGGATATCAGCGAACCGGCGATCACAAAGGCAAGAAGGGGGGTTTACTCCAAAAGTGATATTGAAGGCTTAAGCCAGGAGCGCCTGCAGGAATTTTTTGTTAAAATGGATGGCAGTTACCAGGTGAGTAAGAGCATCCGGGATATGTGTGTATTTGCCGTGCACAATTTTTTAAAAGATCCGCCCTTTGCAAAAATGGACCTGGTGTGTTGCCGTAATGTGCTGATTTATATGGAGCCTTTCCTGCAAAGAAAGGCGCTTACTACTTTTCATTACGCGTTAACTCCAAAGGGATTCCTGTTGCTGGGAAGATCTGAAACCAGTGCAAGCGTTCCTGATCTGTTCGCTGCTTATAGTAAAAATGATAAATTGTTTTCGCGTAAAGATGTACCTTCCAGGTTCATGCATACGGCCAGCGTGCGCAGCGAACAAAATTTTCGCGATATTGATACCAATACAAAAACAGAAGGCAAACTAGCCGATTTTCAAAAAACGGCGGATGATATTTTACTTAGTAAATTTACCCCTGCTGGCGTCGTTGTCAATGAGGCGATGGAAATTGTGCATTTCAGGGGCGCTACCGGCTCCTACCTTGACCCATCCCCTGGCAAGGCAAGTTTTAATCTATTAAAAATGATCAAGGAGGGCCTGGCCTTTGAACTGCGCAATATACTGCACAAAGCAAAGATGGAAAAGGAGCCCGTTGTAAAAGAAAACATCCCGGTGGAGATAAAAGGGGAGCAGCGAAAAATTACCATCGAAGCCATCCCTTTGCGCAATGTTATTGAACCGCATTACCTGGTACTTTTTCACGATAACAATATTGTACCCAATAATAAATTGAAAGCCGGCGGTAGTAAATCTACCAAAAAAACGCTGGATGAAAAGGACCTTCGGATACAACAATTGGAACGCGAACTTTCGCAAACGCGGGAAGACATGAGGACTATCACGGAAGACCAGGAAGCCGCAAATGAAGAATTGCAAAGCGCCAACGAAGAATTGCTGAGTGGAAGCGAGGAATTGCAAAGCCTCAATGAAGAAATGGAAACCAGTAAGGAAGAACTGCAAAGCACCAACGAGGAGCTGATCGTTATCAACCAGGAAATGATCAGCCTGAATGAACAGGTTACCGAGGCCCGCAATTATGCTGAAGCGATTGTTACCACCATTAAAGAGCCACTGATCATACTGGATAGGAACATGCGGGTAAAAACTGCTAACCATTCCTTTTACAGAACCTTTGCGGTTAGTGAAACGGAGACGGAGGGAAGGCAATTGTTTGAATTGGGCGACCGGCAGTGGGATATACCCGAGCTAAGAACCGTTTTGGAGAATATTATTCCCGAAAAAGGACTGTTTAACGACTATGAAGTAAAGCAGGTTTTTCCGAATATCGGGGAGCGTACCATGCTGCTGAATGCAAGGGAGATGAAGGAAGAGCCGGCCAGCGAAAGGTTGATATTACTGGCTATTGAGGATATTACCGAAAAACGGGCCGCGGAAAATAAATTGCAGGAGAGTGAGAAGAAATTCAGGACCATGGCCGACTTTATTCCGCAGATCATCTGGACCGCTCAACCGGATGGCAACATTGACTACTTCAACCGGCAATGGAATGTTTTTACCCAGGTGGATGAAGGAGAAGCTCTTGAGCCCTGGACCTCGCTCCTGCACGAGGATGACCTGGAAAGATCTATTGCCGCCTGGAACCAGGCAGTAAGAGCCGGTGAGCCATATCAAATAGAGTATCGCTTTAAAGATAAGGAAACCGGCGATTTTCGCTGGTTTTTAGCCAAAGCTTCTCCTATTAAGGACAAAGCTGGCAAAACGACAAAATGGTTTGGGTCGTTTACCGAAATTGATCAGCAAAAAATTGTAGCAAACGAATTAATGAAGGCCAAGGAACTGGCCGAATTAGCCACAAAAGCGGCAGAGGATGCGGTAAGATCCAAGCAACAGTTTTTGAGTAATATGAGTCACGAGATCCGTACACCGATGAATTCAATAATCGGGTTTACGAAAGTTTTATCAAGAAGTCCTTTAACAGACAAACAAAGTGAATATGTAAACGCCATTAAATTGTCGGGCGATGTGCTGATCGTTTTGATCAACGATATTCTTGACCTTGCCAAAGTGGATGCCGGTAAAATGACCTTTGAAAAAATCCCGTTCAAACTCGCTGATACCCTGTCATCCATTCTGCATTTATTTGAATTAAACCTTCAGGAAAAAAACATAACATTGGTGAAGCAATTTGATCCTCTTATCCCCGCAGTATTAAGCGGCGATCCGGTACGGTTGCACCAGGTTATTTTGAACCTGATGAGTAATGCTGTAAAGTTTACCAGCAAAGGTAAAATTACAATAGGGGTACAAATACTGAACGAAGATGAAGAAAAAGTGGAGCTCGAATTTTCAATAGCCGATACCGGGGTTGGTATTCCGGATGATAAGCTAAGCCTGATATTTGATAATTTTCAGCAGGTACATACCGGGGAGGAGTTTATAACTGGCGGCACAGGCCTGGGTCTTTCAATTGCAAAGAAATTAGTGGAAGCGCAGGGCGGTGCAATACAGGTAAAAAGTAAATTAAAACAGGGATCGGTTTTTACTTTTACCCTTGGTTTTCAAAAAACAAATGAAAAGCTATCAACCGAAACAGACGAGGAATTTGTGCAGGAAGCCGGTGTAAAAAATATTAAGGTATTGGTGGTGGAGGATACCCCTTTAAACCAAATTTTAATGAAAACACTGATGACTGATTTTGGTTTTAAAATGGATATCGTTGCCAATGGAAAAATGGCCATTAAGAAATTAACCCATCGTTCCAAAAGCCATGATGGTAATTACGATATTATCATGATGGATCTGCAAATGCCTGAAATGAATGGTTTTGACGCTACCTCTTATATCAGGAACGAGCTGCATTTGGATATACCGATCATAGCGATTACTGCAGACATTACCCAGGAGGCGATAGAAAAAGCCAAAGCTGTAGGGATGAATGATTATATCACTAAACCGGTGGATGAAAAATTATTATTTAAAAAGATTCTCAGCCTGCTGAAGATACCCTTAAACTCCGATGAAATCAGGAATGGGAAAAACGGGGTACCGGGCAATATTCCCAGCAAATGCACGAACCTTACTTATTTAAAACATCGCAGCAAGTCGGATCCTACACTGATAAAGGAAATGATTCTTATATTTCTTGATCAGACACCGACTTTAGTTTCCGCTATGAGGGAAAGTTTGAAAAACAGTGACTGGACCTTATTACAGGCAGCCACACATAAATTACTTCCGTCTTTCAATATTATGGGATTTGATAAGGACTATCAAAACATGGCAAAAAAAATACAGGAATATGACGGTGATCCGGACCAGGAGAATATCATAAAGGAAATAGTTTTCAAAATAGAAGCTTGTTGCAAACGGGCATATAAAGAATTACAGCAGGAATTGGCTAAATTAAATATTTAACAAATGACGGTTACATTTTAAAAAAAAATCAGCTCCATGAGCACAAATAGAAAAATATCGATCTTTCTGGTAGACGATGATGCCATGTACCTTAAGTTATTGGATAGCGAATTAAGTGAAAATCCGGAATATGTGATCAGGACTTTCTCCACAGGTGAGCGTTGCCTGGATAACTTATCCGAAAAGCCGGATGTTATTGTACTTGACTACTATTTAAACGGGATCGAAAAATACGCTTTAAATGGTTTAGAAACCCTTAACAGAATAAAATCGGCATATCCCGAAATTCCGGTGATCATGCTTTCGTCGCAGGATAAAATTGAAGTGGCGGTAAATTGTATGAAGCTGCAGGCATTTGAGTAT
>JBDTVX010000090.1:0-15541 GCA_040007015.1 Ferruginibacter sp.
GTTTAATGTGAATAACCACGGGTGAAACCCGTGGCAAGAAAAGAAATATTATTCCTCTAAATGACAATGACTTGCAAGACAATAAAATAAGAAAGGCAGGTATTTCAGTTTAATTGACATGGAACTCCTGGTCTCTAAAATCATCAAAAACGGTCGTCTTAATTGCGGGCCATTCGTCGTTGATGATACTGTAATAAGCAGTATCTCTAATCCTCCCTTCCGAAGTGATCTGGTGTTTACGGAATATCCCTTCTTCTTTGGCACCGATGTTTAAAATCGCTTTTCGCGACTGGTGGTTGATGGCGTCTGTTTTTATTTCCACCCGGTTAAAACCTAGCTTTTCAAAAGCAAATTGTAATAATAAAAATTTGCAGGCTTTATTGAGCCCGGTTCCATGGAAATCAGGATGAAGCCATGTCCACCCAATTTCCAGCCTTTTATTTTCAAAAGAGATATTGCCAAAACGGGTTGACCCTGCCACGCGGTTGCTTTGTTTGTCAAAAATTAAAAAGGGGTAGGAGAGATGGCTTTCTTTTTCTGCCAGGGCTGTTTGGATATAAGCTTTTAACTGAGCCGGTCCTGTTAAATTACTCATACCCACCTTCCATATTTTAGGGTGATATGCAATGAGTTCCAATGCTTCAAGATCGGATAACATCAGCGGTGTCATACTTGCCCTGTCATTCTCCAGTATAATTACCTGTTCAAAAAATTTTGCAGAATTCATTTTTTAAGAGTTTTTTTTTACCATGGTAGCCGCAATTTTATCAATTGGCAGTGTAACAATATCAGCAGAAAATTTTTCCCATTCCACGAACCGGAAAGTTTCTATCTGTTGGGTGTGGCTGTACAATTGAAGCTGCTGATCATCAAAGTCAAATTCCTTATCTCTTAATGGTACTTTGATCTCCTCCAAAGGTATTGCAAAATAATAAACAGACAGTATCTGGTGCGCTGAATTAAAAGCACTCTGTTGAAAAAAATCCGTCGTATAAATATGATCACCGATAGCTACTTCCAGGTTCATTTCTTCCTTAAACTCTCTTTTCAGACAGTCCCTGGTACCTTCGCCTATCTCCAGTCCGCCACCGGGGAATTTGGTATAGTACGAGCCACGGATATATTCATCGCTTACCAATACCTGCCTGGCATCATTTATTAAAATCCCATAAACCCTTACGGATAATACCAGCTCCATATCTTTATTTTTTTAATTAATTTTTTACACGTTTCCAATAGTTCCACCCTACCACAGCAAGGATGATCAGCGAAATAATCACCGGTATCCAAAAAGCATAGTGCGTATCCTTGTAGGGAATAGGAACATTCATTCCGTAAATACTGGCAATTAATGTAGGTACGGTCAATACAATGGTAAGCGTGGTAAGGCGTTTTAGTACCTCGTTCTGGTTATTACTAATGATGCTGGCAAATGCATCCAGCGTACTGCTGAGTATATTGGTATAGGTATGGGCCATTTCCAGCGCCTGGCTTGTTTCAACAATCAGATCGTCTAAAAAATCCTTCTCATCTTCATTCAATTGTAAAAAATTAGTGCGTACTATTTTCATCATCAGCAGCTCATTGCTTCTTAAAGCCGTTAAAAAATACACCAGGCTTTTTTGGATGCGCATTAACTGGAGCAATTCCTCGTTCCGGTTGGCAACATATAATTTATGTTCCAGTGTATTCCTTCGTAAATTAATTTCCTTCAGGTGGTCCTGGAAGTTAATGGTTACCTTTTCAAATATTTTCAGCACCATCATATTCTTCTTATCAGTATTTCGGTTTTGAAAAGTAGTTAAAAACTTTTTAATGGCTTCGTTCTCAAAAGAGTTGACCGTTACGATCTGGTTATGGGTTAGTATGATACAAATTGGAATGGTTACATAAAAAGCATCACTGTCATTGAATGAGTTATTTTCAGTGGGTGTTTTTATTACGATCAACTTCACATTGTCATCAATTTCATATCTGCTGCGCTCATCAATATCCAGCGAATCTTTTAAAAAATCAATAGGTATTTCCAATGATTCACTCAATTCGGTAAATTCTTCCTGTCTTAGGGGTGGCAATACATTGACCCAGGAACCATCCTCCGGCTTATCAATCGCGATGGTGCGATGATCTATATTTTTAAAGTACTGAATCATTGATTGGTTTAGGGTTTGCTGTTTTCTGTTACTGTTTTTGGACGCCGTCACTCCGATAGTTATAGGATATCAACCGTTCTTTGTTACCAAGGTTGATTCTTTAGTACTTTATATACTTTATATGCTTTATCACTTCTCCCTATCCCTCCA
Organism: Ferruginibacter sp.; assembly: GCA_040007015.1. Classification (GTDB taxonomy): domain Bacteria; phylum Bacteroidota; class Bacteroidia; order Chitinophagales; family Chitinophagaceae; genus Ferruginibacter. The sequence continues at coordinate 2,304 of JBDTVX010000090.1, forward strand.
ACTCAATCGCTCCTTTAAAAACAAATTCAGCCGGGCCGCGCAGCCATATATTTTCAAAATGCTGATCGTCAATTTTATCGAATTCCACACTTAAATAACCTCCGGGTGTCTTTACTACCACCGTGTTGAAACCATTTTCGTTGTGGGCAGATAATAATGCAGCGGCGGTAACACCTGTACCGCAACTAAGCGTTTCATCTTCTACACCGCGTTCGTATGTGCGCACGAAAATTGAATCCTCATCTAATGATTCAACAAAATTCACATTTACTCCACCGGGACCAAATTCTTTACTATAGCGTATATCACGGCCAGTTGCCACTACATCAATATCTTCCACCTTTGAGGCAAATTTCACGAAATGAGGCGACCCTGTATTAATCAGGGTATAGGAATTATGATAGGTAACCGTATTTACATTTTTCATTTGCAGGCTAACTGCGCCATGGCTGTCAATTTCTGCCAAATGATCGCCATCGGTAGCCACAAAGCGGTAGGAGCTTTTTACTATTCCCCGGTCATATGCAAATTTTACCAGGCACCTTCCTCCGTTACCACACATACTGCTTTCATTGCCATCCGAATTATAATAAACCATTTCAAAATCGTACCCGTCCTTTTTGCATAATAGCATCAGTCCGTCTGCACCAATACCAAAATGCCGGTGGCAAATGTGCATGACCTGTTTTGTTGTTAATAAAGGGCATTCATTCTCCCTGTTATCTAATATTACAAAGTCGTTTCCAGTTCCCTGGTATTTATAAAATTCAATTTTCATCTGTTATAATTTTGAATCCGCAATTATATTTAAAGATCGTATAATTAAATTTTCCACCGCCACAGTTCCATCCTTAGAAAATTCTTTGGTTATTCTATTGGCTACAATCGCACTCAGGCTTAAGCAATGGTGGCCTAATATTTTACCCAACCCATAAATAGCGGAAGTTTCCATTTCAAAATTAGTGATATGATGATTACCAAATTGAAATTTAGTAAGATTGTCTATCAATTGCGGATAAGCAAGCCCGAGGCGCAATATCCTTCCCTGTGGCCCATAAAACCCCGGGCAGGTAACAGTGATGCCCTGGTGATAATTATTGGTAAAATATTTTAACACCTGCACGCCTGCCATGCTGATATAAGGCGATACGTTTCCAGTGTTTAATTGTGTATGGATATTAAAAGCCTGGAGCAGTTGTTTTTCTTCCTCATTATTTTCCATGCGGTAAAAATTCATCAGGTTATCTAAACCCAATCCATGTGTAGACGCTACAAAGCTATCTACCGGTATCTCTTTTTGCAATGAACCGGATGTGCCAAAACGGATAATGTTTAAAGCAGTAAGATTTTCTTTAACAGTTCTTGTTTTAAAATCGATATTAACCAAAGCATCCAGTTCATTCAAAACAATATCAATATTATCCGGACCGATTCCCGTGCTGACACAGGTCAATCTTTTATTACCCAGCAAACCTGTATGCACTACAAATTCCCGGTGATGATTCCTATATTCGATTGTATCAAAATGTTTACTTACTTCATTTACGCGGTCGGGGTCGCCAACAGTGATAATGGTACCCGCAATTTCTTCCGGCCTGCAATTGATATGATAAATTGCGCCGCGGTTATTAATGATGAGTTCCGATTCTGCAATACGATTCATGTTTTTTATTTAGAATCCCGAATTTCGCATTAACTATTTACAATTTCTAATAAAAAACTCCTATTTTCGCAGCGCGATAAAAAATCATTTTGCCGGTGGCTTATCGACGGTTAAAAAATATAATTTTGCCGGCGCAATGTCGTATTTTAAAATATAATTATAAAAGGTCCTGTGGCCGAGTGGCTAGGCAAAGCTCTGCAAAAGCTTCTACACCAGTTCAAATCTGGTCGGGACCTCAAATCTTACCCTTTCATCTTAGGGTTTATTCGTATAACACCTGTAGATACTGCATTACAGGGCTATGGTTTCATAGTTGATCCTGTTTAATGAAAAATAAACATCCGCTGGGTACTGGTGGGCATTGTCGTAACTATCAAAATCACAAAGTATTTGAAACCGGCTTTTATAATTCCGGTATTTTTAATAATCAATTACTAAGTATTGATATACCCGGTTATGATTATACAATAATTCCCTGTTATTTCCAGGGAAATTTTCCTGATCATGCATGCATTTTCCCATGTTTTTGGAAAGGGACATCCGGGGAAGGTATGTACTTTTTAATCCACCAGGGAACTATACAAAGTTTGGATTGGATCAGTTGAAATTTGAAATAAATAAACGAAATGAATACGGTTGGAGTAATAGACAACCAAATAAAAATTTTAGGCTCACAAATAAAATAGTGGAAGTTTGGTTGACAAAATTCATTAATGAAATAAAAAGACAGCTGCTTAAAAAAGAATATTGATAAAATGAACATTCAAAGCATACAAAATAGGATATACGAATTAAGGGGTGAAAGGGTGATGCTGGACAGGGATCTGGCCAACCTTTACGAAACTGAAACAAAATTCCTAAACCTTGCTGTAAAAAGGAATATTATGCGTTTCCCTAAAGATTTCATGTTTCAGCTTACCAAAGAGGAATATGATTCTATAAAATTTCAGGTTGAAGCATTAGATGCCAGCGATAATCCTTTAAGGTTGCAAATTGTAACCTTAAAGACCGGGCGTGGCCAGCATAGTAAATATATGCCATATGCCTTTACTGAACAAGGAGTTGCAATGTTGAGCGGAGTACTCACATCACTTGCGGCAATTAATATGAATATTGCTATTATGCGAGCATTTGTAGAGGTCAGGAAAATACTTTTAAAACAGAATGATTTAAAAGAGCAGCTTAAAGAATTAAAGGATCGTGTAGGTGTTCATGATGTCCATCTTACAAGAATTTATGAAGCAATCGAAAATCTGCTGGACAAAAAAGCGGCGCAAAGAAAGTGGGAGGACCGGGATAGAATCGGGTTTAAAAAATAGGTGAAAATAAACAGCAATGGATAATAAATTAACAACTAAATTGAGTCCGTATAAATATCTTTTGAACGATAAAAATAAGTTAGCCGCTGCAAAAAAATTGAACCCGGAAATGAGTGTAAAACAAAAAAGCCTGGAACATATCGTAGTAAAAAAAGATAGGATTTTGTTTAATGCATTTCGTTTAAACAATCCTACAATTTTGCAAAAAAAAACCACCATACAATTCCGAATATCGCCAGGCTGTACGGGTTGCTTTTGAGGCTTACCAGGAAATGCCCGTTAAAAATGATACCCCGTATTGCTTACCTGGGATAGTTAATAAATTCTAATGGCATGACAAGCAATCAGCCTTAGCCAAAATAAACGGATTTATCATGTTCAACAATTTAATGAAATTGCGGTATTCCACTACATTATGTTCCCCCGGGATAATTTTTTAAAATTATGATACCTAAAATTTTGCACTGGGTAGGTTTAACTGCCTGCATTTTATTAATAGTTTCATGTTTTGTTCCATGGACCTATTATCCTGTTTTGAACGAGACTTTTACAGGATTCAATGCGAAGAGTTTTCCAAACGGGACTTATTACGGCAAACCTGGTTATTTTATTGTAACGATCACATTGATTATTATTGCCCTAATGTTAATACCAAGAGTTTGGGCTAAAAGAATAAATCTTTTTTTATCAGCTTTTTTAATAGCTTATGTTCTAAGCAAATCCCATATTTTCACGAATTCTCTATTTAAAGACGAAGTGGTTGAAAAGCCGGGCATTTTTTTGATTGTTATAAATTCTTCAATAATTATGATTTCGTCGCTCTTTCCTAACTTAAAAATTAAAGAAGAAATTAAATTTTGAACTTTTTTTCACTTCCCGATTAAAACATCTTTCAGAATAACGCATACTGCGCTAAAAAAAGACTGGTATCTTTTTGAGGTTAACAACAACCATTATAATGTTGGATGGCCTCCGCATTTCCGCAGGTTGAACTGAAAAATGCGGATACCAGCAAATGGTATATACCTGGTTTATTCCGGCTAGAAATTGTTCCTACGCCTGATCGTTATTCCTTTTATTCGAATTGCCATTTATTTTGATAAAGTAAGAGTGTATTGTATAAATTATCATTGCCTAACATGGAATGCATTTTTTTAGCCTGTCCTTAATTAATTATTTGGTTTACCTGTTATGCTTAGGTGGAAGTTGGTATTAATCTTAATGCTCGTGCCTACCGCTTCTTTAACGCTTCTGCAGGTAGCCGTACTATTTACAACCGGGTAATTGGATAACCCTGTATTGATAATTACATCTGTATTGGCATTGGGCAAGGTTCCGCAACTCCAGTTACCTGTATTTTCCCAGGCCGTGCTAAGGGCCCCAGTCCATAAATTACGTGTTGTTAAGCAGGTGGCAGCCGAAACATTGTTCCTGATAGTTGCCTGTGGCAATGGCCCAAAACCGTTCACAAAACTTACACCAATACCATTATTGAGATAACAATAGCTCATTATAGTGCCTTTAAAACCCGGCGGCAGGGCATTGATATCAGTAGTAGAAGGGCAGGTGGTACAAACGACATTGGTTTCGACAGCCCCGCAATTGTCGATTGCCCCGCAGGAATTGCCGGGCCCTGTGTTCCAGCCACACCAGTGGGTATGGTTTGAACCAAGATTATGCCCAGTTTCGTGTGTAACAACCTGGGCATCCCAGGAATAATTGGGATAAGACTGAAAGTTGGCATAAACATTACTGTAGCCGTAAGTATAGGGCCTGTTGCACTGGTCAAAATTGAGAATAAATGCCAGGCCACCATTATTAGTTGTTCCACCGGCAATTAAATGCGCAAGATCCCCATCATAATTGTCACCCAGGCCATTCCATCTTGCCTTAAAGGTATTGAGGCCCTGCGTTGAGTTTGTATTCCTATAAGGATCTGTACTTGTCCAAACATAAGTTTTTGAAAGTTCCACAATGATCCCTTCATTTTGATAAAGCGTTGCTACAATATTAAAAAGCCCGGTGAGATAATTTTGTACATCGGTAAGGTTGGATTCAAAGTTATAACTGTAAAGGCGATAATCACCTTCCCAATAAAGGCGTACTTTTTTGCATAAATCCGGTGGTGCAGTGTTGATTTTGGATATAGCATTACTTTTATTATTCAATTTTTGGGAAGGGGATTTCAAATCATCCAAAGTACATTGATAACGTGGCTGGATCAACATCTCGCTGCTTTTGTATACAATATAGGAATTGGTATTCTTCATTTTACCAATAATAAAATTGCCATCCCTGTTTGAAAATACACCAATCAATTCACCATTTTTAAACAAGCTGATGCAGGCAAGTGAAGCAGTGTCACCTTCAATATAACCACGATAATGAAGTCCCTGGTCAGTGGAAGTTTTTATACTTGTGTTACCGGTGATGGTTCCAAATGAAAAATCCCCGGTACTGTTGATTGGTTCCGCTGCAAGCACCAGTGCATAAGTTTGGTTCCTGCTTACCGATATGGATATCCTGACACCTGCCGGCCTTTTATAAATAAGATTATTTATTTCCTGTTTATTCAAAGAAAGGCCTGCATAGTTCGATACGATTTTATTACCTGAAATATATTCGCTGCGGGCGATATCGAATATATCTGCAGTAGCGAAACTGGTACCATGTTGCTGCCTGTCTAAAACAAAATCATACAGGAGAGACCTTTTAGTGTCCTGTGCAGGTAACGATAATTTTACCAGTAGAAAAAAAAATATACATAAAAGACGTCTCATATAAATCATTTAGTAGTAAGGTTATTGAAATTAGGTGAATCAAAAAAAACTATTTAGTGGAGGGTCTGAAAAGAGGATAAAATAGCAGTAAACGGGATAGGGCTGTACCCGTTGTCCCTTTAGAATAGTATGTGAGTTAATAATAATATTTGGGGAAGAGGTCTTTGCGAATCAGGTATGCCAGGTATACAAAAGATTTCTTAAATATAAATGCCAGTTGTAAAAACCGGCATCCTACCATTCTTTATCGTTTGTTGTTATCCTTTTTTTGCCTCTTTTGCCCAGGCATCTTTCAATGAAACAGTGCGGTTAAATACCTGCTTTTCAGCTGTGGTTTCTTTATCCAGGCAAAAATATCCTAGCCTGATAAACTGGTAATTGGTAAAAACAGTGGCATTTTTTAAGGACGGTTCCACAAATGCATGATCGATCACCTGCAGGGAATCGGGGTTGATATAATCTTTAAAATCACCCTCTTCCTGTGATGGGTTTTCCACTTTAAATAACCGGTCATACAATCGTACTTCGGCTTGTAATGCATGTGCCACGCTAACCCAATGAATCGTGCCTTTAACCTTTATCCCGGTTGTATCATCGCCGCTTTTACTTTCGGGAAAATACGTGCCGTGAATTTCGGTAACCTTTCCATCGGAATCATTTAGGAAACTGTCGCATTTTACAATGAACGCGCTTTTTAACCTTACCATTGCACCTGGTGCCAGCCTAAACCATTTCTTAGCTGGCTCTACCATAAAGTCTTCTCTCTCTATCCACAATTCCTTGCTAAATGGAACGATCCTGGTGCCATAAGATTCATCGGGGCCATTTTCACTTACCAGTTCTTCAACCTGGCCATCCGGGTAATTGGTAATAATCAATTTTACAGGATCAAGCACAGCCATTACCCGTAAAGCCAGCTTATTAAGATCTTCCCTTACGCAAAACTCCAGCAGGCTTACATCTATGAGGTTTTCTCTTTTGGCAACGCCGATGCGGTCGCAAAAATTCCGGATGCTTTCAGCAGTAAAACCCCTTCTGCGCATACCCCCAATCGTTGGCATACGGGGGTCATCCCAGCCCTGCACATGTCTCTCCGTTACCAATTCAAGAAGTTTGCGTTTACTCATTACCGTGAAGGTCATATTGAGACGGGCAAATTCGTATTGCCTGGAGGGAAATATTTCGAGTTTTTCAATAAACCAGTCGTATAGCTCACGGTGGGGCACAAACTCAAGCGTACAAATACTATGGGTTATATTTTCTATGCTGTCGCTTTGTCCATGAGCAAAATCGTACAGGGGATAGATGCACCAGTTATCTCCGGTGCGGTGGTGATGGGCATGTTTGATCCGGTAAATGATCGGATCCCTCATATGCATATTGTTGGCAGCCATATCTATCTTTGCCCTTAATACCTTTTCACCATCTTTATATTTTCCTTCCTTCATACCGAAAAATAAGGCAAGGTTTTCTTCGGTGGTCCTGTCCCGGTATGGACTGTTTTCCCCGGCTTCAGTAGGGGAACCTTTCAATGAGGCTATTTCATCCGGGTTAGAATCTTCTACATACGCCAATCCTTTATGGATAAGCTTTATGGCAAATTCATGCAGCTGGTCAAAATAATCGCTGGCATATAATTCATCGGCCCATGTAAAACCCAGCCAGTTAACATCTTCCTTAATACTGTCTACGTATTCTGTCTCTTCCTTTTCGGGGTTGGTATCATCAAAACGAAGATTGGTTTTACCCCCATATTTCAATGCAAGGCCAAAGTTTAAACATATACTTTTAGCATGACCAATGTGCAGGTAACCGTTTGGTTCGGGTGGAAAACGGGTAAGGATAGTTGCATATTTTCCACTCTCCAGGTCTGCTTCAACAATTTCTTCAATAAAATTCAGGCTCTTTTCTTCAGACATCTTTTTAATTTTCTATTGCAAATTTAGCTAACATATTTTAAAAGATTTCCGGCTTTAACGTTGTCTTCGAAATCCTATGGCCAGCGGATCCAGTATAACCTTTCCCTCACCAATTTTAAAATCCCGGGCCTTCACAATCAGCTCATTACCAAATTAGCAGATTAGCAGATCTCATGATTTTTTTTTCATTTCTTCCAGCATCACAATGATCTTATCCAATTTTTTTGTTTCCAGGTTACTTATCTGCATTTGTAAGGCTTCGATCTCTTTCTTGGCATCGATATTACATTTATAATCTTCCTGTGCCTGCATGCGGTCTCTTTGGCTCTGCCTGTTTTGCGACATCATGATGATAGGCGCTGCATAAGCAGCCTGTGTAGAAAAAATCAGGTTCAATAAAATAAACGGATAGGCGTCCCAGTGAGCTATCAATCCTACTACATTTAATCCCATCCAGATTACAACAAAAACACTTTGTATGATAATGAATCTCCAGGAGCCCATTCCATTGGCAACAGCATCGGCTAAACGGTCGCTTGTTGTTAAAGACTCTAAATGCCGGTCATGCCAGGTAGCTTTATTCATAAAAGGAGATTTAAAATTTGGATATATAGGGTATTTATAAAATGAAAATGGTGAGGAGAACTATTTTACAAATAAACCAATACGGCTTGGCATTTATAAAAAAGCCTTTGGATCCTGTCAGAATACAAAGGCTTTCTCAAATAAAAGTTCATAAAAAAGTTCTTAATCGGCTCTTCCCATCCTTCTTAAATATGATGCATGGGAAGCAATGGCGTGACGCATTTTTGGATATTCGATATAATGAACACCAAAGTCAGCACAGGTCTTCTTAATGATCTTACTGATAGCCGGGTAATGGATATGAGAAACTTTAGGAAATAAATGATGCTCAATCTGGAAATTTAATCCACCCACCAACCAGCAGATCAATTTATTTTTGGTAGCAAAGTTTGCGGTGGTTTCAACCTGGTGAATGGCCCACTCATTTTCTATTTTATTGGTATCCGCAACCGGTAAGGGAAATTGCGTGTGCTCAACCGCATGTGCCAGTTGAAATACCACGCTGATCACAAAACCGGTTACCATACTGGCGATTAAAAAGCCGACCATCCATTTTACAAATCCTACCATATAGATTGGTAACAATATAAAAAGAATAAGGTAACCGACTTTAGCTCCCCAAAATCCAATATGCTCTTTTACAGTGAGCTTCTTAATAGGCACTGAACCAATCCTCTTTTTAAAATATTTTTGATAATCAGTCAAAAAAATCCAGATCAGGTGCAATAAGGTATAAAGAAACCATACATAATAATGCTGGAAACGATGCATCCAATAACGCTTTTGAGTGGTACACATTCTTAAGTAGGGCTTAATTTCTATGTCATCATCAACCCCATCAATATTGGTATAGGTATGATGGATAATATTATGCTTCATACTCCACATGATACTGCTTGCACCCAGGAAATTAACAGATACTGCCGCCATCTTATTCAGTGATTTACTTTTGCTGAAACTACCGTGACTACCATCATGCATAACATTAAAACCAATCGCAGCAGTAAAGCCGCCTAAAAGAACACATTCTATAATGGCGATCCAGGCTGATGGCGTAAAATAAACGAGGTGAACGTATAAGGCAAAATAAGCCGCAAAGAAAAAAGCGGCTTTAAAAATCAGACCTAAATTTCCTGTGGAAGGTTTTTTTCTTTCTATAAAATACTGGTTTACCCTGTTTTTTAATTCCTGGTAAAAATCTGTATTGGGATGTAAAAATTTTGGAGTAGCCATTGAATTGAATTTAAATAGGGTGCAAGTTACATTATTAACGGCTTTTTTTCTGCTTTTGTTATACCCATATCAGGTATTTATCTTAATAAATGCATCAAAACTGTTAAAACCGATCATTTTTTTGCTGATAAACCCTTCTGCGTAGTTTACTCCGATCATTTTTCCAAACATTTTTGACCGGTAAATGACACTTTCCAAAAAATCAGGTGAGGAGATATAGGTTTGTGGCTCGTTTGAATCCTTACTATTAAATTGAGTTGTATATGCTTTGATGGCCTCTATCTTTTGTTCCATTACATCAGAAATATCAATCACAAAAGCGGGATGCAGGTATTTGTCCTGGATAAAATTAAAAACATATTTTGGCCGCCACGCTTCCTGCGCCATGCCCTTATCATTGGTCTCTATTTTTCGTAAACCGGATAAAAAAGCCGCATCTTCAACCAGCTTCGCGCTGCGGCCATGATCGGGATGCCGGTCTTCGGGGGCGTTGCAAAAAATAATCTCTGGCCGGTATTTTCGTATAGCAGTAATCACCTTTCTCTGGTGTGACTCATCATTTCTAAAAAAGCCATCTGCCATTTGCAGATTTTCCCTGGTATCCAGTTGTAAAATTTTGGCGGCGGCACTGGCCTCATTTTTCCTGGTTTCGGCACTGCCGCGGGTACCCAATTCACCCAGTGTAAGATCTACCACACCGGTTTTTTTACCCTTCATTTTTTCAGTCAGCAAAATACCCCCGCAAGAGAGCTCGGCATCATCAGGGTGCACAGCAAAAACGAGTAGATCTAATTTCATAGAAAATTGATTAATAATGTATAATTAATAATGAATAATGTTTTGGAAGGTTAAAGTATTTAATATGCAATATTAAAAGTGCTGATTTAAAGGAATTATGCATTATTCATTATCCTCCGTACATCCTTTGTACTTCCTGCACAATTTTTTCCATTTCAGCATCATCCCCGCTTTTGTCGTAAGGCTGTTTTAAACTGGTACTGAAAAAAAAGGCCACCGTTTGATAGAACCGGGCGGTAAAACCCCCCTTATATTCCTTTATGATCTCATAACAATTATTACCGGTTTGCCGGTTTATTAATTTCATCAGCACTTTACCCTGGTAAATAGATAAATTGGTGAGTGGATCTGTGAATTCCCTTTTTAATTCTTTTTCCCTCGACTGTATATATTTCTTCCGGGCTTCTTTATCAATAACATCAACAAGATGGGTGTTCATATCATTCAACACTGCGCCGGCGCGTTTGGCATATGGATAGGTTACATAAATGGCATTTCTAAGCCGTGTCCACTTAGCCAGGTCGTTCCTTTGTTTTTCGGTGAGTCGGGAGTAAAAGCCGAGTGCAGGTAATGTTTTAGCCTCGATCGTATCTCCATTGTAGATCACTGCATACGATAAGATGGTATCATTGATATTTTGTTGTGCATAAACCTGCTGCTTATTTGTAATAAAAAAAGCAGTCAAAATGAGCACACGCAAAAAAATATATTTAAACCAACGGATCATTTGTAAGTGAATTTACAATTTGTGCGGCAGGATTCAGTTAAATTTATAATAATTATAACGCATAAAGGCTAATAATCAATATACGAATACCGGGAGGAATGGTTTGGAAAAGATTTAAGTAACGAAAATAGTTACCGTGGTAAGCAATTAATTATTTGCCAGCAGGAACATATAAAATAATGCTGCTACGGCAAATACCAACACCGCTGCACCGGTTGCCCTGGAAAGGCCGGCCCTGCGTACCAGGCCCATTACAAGGCCGGTGGCCATTATGATCAATCCCATCCAAACCAGATTGATATACGGAAATATATATGCTTTCAATGTTACAAAATCAATCATTTTATCAGATTCTTTTACCCCTATCTTTAATTTGGTTTGATCCTGGGTAACACCGGCAAATTTTATAAAGAGGTTTTGTGCATACACCGTGTCATCTATTTGATTAATCCCAAAACTATCAACCAGGATCATTGGCGCCGCGGCATATCTTGAGCTATCTTTTGCAGTTACCGTTATATCAGCCAATACGGATGGGCCCGTTACCGGGAGGTTAAACTTATTCGAGACCGGATTTTTAACAACTTTATTTAATACCATAAAACCTTTTGAATAAAATATAGTATCACCTTCAGCTACCTCACTTATTTTAAAACTGGCGGTATCTTTATTTGCGTCCGGGTTAAGCGCATAAGAGATATAAGTAAATACGTCGTGGGTTAAATAATTTTTGGTGTCGGGGTTACTGCTCATATTGTTATCCTTCATAAGGTATACATCCGGACTAAGCGTGAACGATTCCTTTATCTCGTTTGTTTCGTCGTCCTTTCTTTCAAAAGCCAGGTGATAAAAACGCCTCCCTGTTTCAGTACCTGCGCTGTCGTTTAAATAGGTAACCTCATAAGGACCCATTTTTTTAGCCACATGACGTAACAGGTTTATATTTTCAGCAGGATTATCGGCTTGTTTGGTAAGCGGATCAATACCCATTTGGATTACAAATTCCTTAAACTTCTCTTCACTGATCACTTTTTTGTTGGCGGATGAAATGAGCATTCCCGTTATCATTAATCCAAAGCCCAGGTGTGCCACAGATCCACCGGCTGATTTCAATTTTCCGTTTAATCCGCTCCAGATATAGGAGGCATTGGCAACCACCGAATAAATAGCGGCAAATAAGGCAACATAAATAGCCCCTAAAAAACCCTGCCCTTCCTTGTAATAAGTAATGGGATAAAATATAGCCAGCAATACTATTATTACCGCGGCAACGAGGGTTGGGAGAGCGAGCTTTTTAGTTACAAAAGAAGCAGGAGTGCTTTTGTATTTAAAATATTGTGTAATGGCACTTAAAATACCAATAATGATGGCAACCAGTACGATCACTTTGTTATAAGAGAACTCAATGTTTTCGGGCGGTGCAAGTTTGGTACCAAATACCGCATTGATAACGGGGATGGACGTTTTTGCTATAATAAACATAGCTGATAAAAAGAAAACGACCGAGCCGATAAACATCCAGAATTCGCGCGAGTTCGTTTTTTCTTCCCGATGTTCGGCAGGAATTTTTTTATAATTGATAAAAAATAAAACAAGTGCCGGTACCGAAAAAGTGAATAAGAAAATACGTATCAAATTGAACATCGGCCTGCCTGATTCAGCAAATGCATGTACGGAAGTATCGCCCAAAATTCCTGTTCTTGTTAAAAAAGTAGAGTAGAGGATGAATACAAAAGTAAGGATCGAAAATAGGTAACTGGCCCTTAAAGAGTGGCCGGTCGCCTTGTAAATAACCATCGTATGCAGCCCGGCGATCAGGATCAGCCAGGGTACCATTGAGGCATTCTCTACAGGGTCCCAGGCCCAATATCCTCCAAAGGATAATGATTCATAGGCCCATTTGCCGCCCATCATTATACCAACACCCAATATGCAGCAACTGAATAGTGCAAAGGGTATGGCTGGTTTTACCCAATCACCGTAACGTTTTGTCTGTAAGCCTGCATAAGCATACGCAAAAGGAACAATGGTGGATGCAAAACCCAAAAATAATACAGGGGGATGGATCACCATCCAGTAATTACGAAGCAATACATTTAAACCCACACCATCCCTCATCCGGCTCAGGTAATCGGGCATGCTGAAAAGAGGGCCCTCAATTTCGTTTCTTGTTAATACGAAGGGGCTGTTACCTATTTTGGTGCCAAATATATA
>JBDTVX010000091.1:0-15506 GCA_040007015.1 Ferruginibacter sp.
TATATTTTTATTAAAAATGGCTGGAAGGTGTTAAAGCACGCAACTATTTCTCAAACCTGGAATGGCCGTTTCGCCTCAGATCATTTTGCAGTAATGGCAATAATGGTATTATAATGGAGTTTCTAATAAAGTGCCTGTTAAACCGTTTTTAAAGAACCAGGCGATAGCGATAAAAAAGTGGCCTTACAAATAAAACAACATGAAAACTGAAATCGAGCATGTATTAATTAAAAACCGGTCTAATTTTCACCAGGTCGTAAATTTCAACCCGGCTACCGAAAAATTATGCCAGTTTGATTTTGCTTCATCCAATAAAGAATTGACTGCCGCCGATATTGCCGATACACAAAGGTTTTCCCAATACGTTGATAGAAAGCTGGAAAATCAGCACGCTAAATTTGGCATCGGCGGTTATAATGAAAACAGGGTACTTTATAAAAGAAGCAGTCTCTTTGAGCCTGCCGAAGCTTTAAATTTTTCTGCGCCAGCCGCCAGGGGAAATGGGGAGGGCACGGGTATTTCGTCCAGATCCGTTCATCTCGGTATCGACATCTGGGGCCCGGTGGGTACAGAAGTCTTTGTGCCGATCGGGGGGATGATCCACAGCTTCGCCTTCAATGACAATTTTGGTGATTATGGGGCCACGATCATTTTAAAGCACCAGTTGGACACCATTGTATTTCACACTTTATACGGTCATGTTAGTTTGGAGGATATTGCACAGTTGCACCAGGGCAAATACATCAGCAGGGGAGAATTAATCGCCCATTTTGGCAGCCAGGCCGAGAATGGCTGGTGGCCGCCGCATTTGCATTTCCAGATAATTGGCGATATGAATTTAAAAGAGGGGGATTATCCTGGAGTTTGCACAATAAGTGAAAGTGAAAAGTATCTTCAAAACTGCCCCGATCCGGATTTGATATTAAATATGATGCAGTATGTGTGAGAGCGAAGCCCAGCCCCCCAAAGGGAGTGCTTGTACCCTGATACTTTGAATCTCTTTTCTATTAATTTGAAAGTGATCTTGTTTAAACTGGTACGTTTCCATTGATAACAACAGGACGACTTTTCCCCCGAAAGCTGGCAGGTTTTCCCAATCAGAAAAGAAGATCAAAACCTCAGGGTACAAGAACCCTCTTTGGGGGGCAGGGGGGCCGGACCGGAGCCTTTTGAAAGGCGTGGACGCATTTCCTTATCTTTACAAAGCAAACAAACCAGCATGGAAATTAAAGCAGGACAACTATTAAGAAACATCAACAGCCCTGATGACCTGAAAAAAATAAATAAAGAGCAGTTACACCAGGTTTGTGACGAATTGCGGCAGTATATTATTGATGTGGTAAGTGTGCATGGCGGGCATTTTGCTGCAAGTCTTGGCGTAGTGGAATTGAGTGTGGCATTGCATTATGTATTTAATACCCCGTACGACCAGCTGGTATGGGATGTGGGCCACCAGGCTTATGGTCATAAAATTTTGACAGGCAGAAGGGATAGTTTTCCCACTAACAGGAAATACCACGGCTTAAGTGGTTTCCCCAACCGCGACGAAAGTGAATATGATACTTTTGGCGTTGGTCATTCCTCTACTTCCATCAGCGCCGCATTGGGTATGGCCATGGCCAGTTATTATAAAGGGGAAAAAGACAGGCAGCATATTGCTGTAATAGGCGATGGCGCGATGACAGCGGGCCTTGCTTTTGAGGCGATGAACCATGCGGGTACAGCCAATAGCAATGTGATCATCATATTGAACGATAATAATATGAGCATCGATCCCAATGTGGGGGCGCTAAAGGAATATTTAACAGATATCACCACTTCTCACACATACAATGAGCTCCGCGACAATATTTGGAAAGTGCTGGGTAAGTTACCGGTTGGAAAAAATTTCAGCCGTGAAATGGCCAGCAAGGTAGAAGCCAGCCTGAAAGGCATGGTCAGCAAAAGCAGTAATCTTTTCGAAGCATTGCAATTACGTTATTTTGGCCCTATCGATGGCCACAATATTACCAAGCTGGTAGATACCTTAAATGATCTCAAAGATATCCCCGGCCCTAAAATATTGCACATCAAACCGGTAAAAGGGAAAGGTTATGCGTTAGCTGAAAAGGATCAAACAAAATGGCATGCGCCCGGCCTGTTTGATAAGATCACCGGGGAAATAACGAAGAAGAAATTTGACATTCCCCAGCCTCCAAAATACCAGGATGTTTTTGGACATACCATCATCGAGTTGGCGGAGATGAACGATTCGATAATGGGTGTTACACCGGCAATGCCAAGCGGGTCTTCTTTAAAATATATGATGGAGAAAATGCCGGGCAGGGCCTTTGATGTCGGTATTTGCGAGCAGCATGCGGTTACATTGAGCGCGGGTCTTGCTACACAGGGCATGCGGGTGTTTTGTAACGTGTATTCCACCTTTATGCAACGGGCGTACGATATGGTGATACACGATGTGGCCATTCAAAATTTACCCGTTGTATTTTGTTTGGACAGGGCAGGGCTGGTTGGCGAAGACGGTCCTACGCATCATGGCTGTTATGATATTGCTTATATGCGCTGCATACCCAATATGATCATCAGTGCCCCCATGAATGAAAAAGAATTGAGGAATCTCATGTATACGTCGCAGTTAGCAACTACAAAAAATCCTTTCGT
Organism: Ferruginibacter sp.; assembly: GCA_040007015.1. Classification (GTDB taxonomy): domain Bacteria; phylum Bacteroidota; class Bacteroidia; order Chitinophagales; family Chitinophagaceae; genus Ferruginibacter. Next base: position 2,662 of record JBDTVX010000091.1, read on the forward strand.
GATCCGTTATCCGCGGGGCGAAGGCGTAATGCCGGAATGGAAAACGCCTTTTGAAGAAATACAAATTGGTAAAGGAAGAAAAATAAGAGACGGGCAGGATGTGGCGATACTCTCATTCGGTCACCCGGGTAATTTTGTGGCAGCTGCTATCCGGGATGTAAAAGCGGAAGGTATCAGCCCGGCGCATTACGATATGCGTTTTGTAAAGCCCATCGATAAAGATTTGTTGCATGAAGTGTTTGGCAAATTTAATAAAATTATCACCGTTGAAGACGGTACCGTAGTAGGAGGTTTTGGTACTGCGGTACTGGAGTTTATGAACGAATATGGTTACAAAGCAGATGTAAAGATCATGGGCATACCCGATCGTTTGGTAGAGCATGGTTCACCAAAGGAATTGTATGATGAGATCGGGTTGGATGCCAATGCAATTGCAGGGGTATTGCGGGAAATGATGAAAGAAAAGGTGAAAACTATTACTACCTTTCAATAAGCTCACCAGCTCCGCTGCTTAGCGGGAAAATCCGCGTACAATAAAATATTTTCAATATTTATTTTAAATTACAGGAAGTCTTTATTCTCATTATACCCCGCACTTTCGTGTCGCTTACTTAGGAAAAATTTTTGGAGACGGGCATTCCTTTTTCGTGGCATTATCGTCCCCGCCTCGGCGGAGCTCTCTTGTACTGAAAATCTTTGATCAGCTTTTCCCACCTTGTAATTGGAGTAATCTGGCAGCGATCCACCCGCTTTTAAAGCAGGTGGTGTCTTTACACAAACTTTTATTTTTCTTTAACAATCCACATTCATTTTTTTTTGTGGAGTACAAACCTTCCGGCATCTCAGTGCAACACAAATAATTTTATGCGCCGGTTTACCTTGCTCTTTTTTGTGGCGGCTTTCATTTCGGCAATTGCTGCTTTTAAAATAGTAAAAAACAATGCATCCTGCACTACCAACAATGCTGCCCCGCGTAAACTATCAGTAACGGATATGCGCAAAACAAAATTTGTTTACCTTGAAAAATACGCTGATCAGATAAAAGCCTATACATTAAAAAATAATTTCAATACCCGCTATTGTTTTATGATTGATATGAAAATGGCTTCCGGTAGTAAGCGCTTCTTTATCTACGACCTGCAAAATGATTCCGTATTGCAGTCCGGGCTTGTAACGCATGGCAGTGGCCGCAATAATTTAAATGACAGCGCCGTCTTTTCCAACGAGCCTGGTAGTAACTGCACCTCCCTTGGAAAATATAAGATTGGTAAACCCTATTACGGCGCATTTGGTGTTGCCTATAAATTATATGGGCTGGATAAAACCAACAACAATGTTTTTAATCGTTTTGTAGTTTTACACGCTCATCCATGCGTGCCGGATAATGAGATTGCGCCACGCTATATTTGCAGGAGCTGGGGATGCCCTACTATTTCCCCGTTATTTTTAAATCAATTAAGAATTTATCTTGATAAACCCGGCAAACCAATACTGTTGTGGATATTTGACAGGTAGGGAACGGGCCACGGCTTGATGTCATTAATTTTTAGGCCATGTGTCGCTTCGTTCGTTAACGAACGGACGACAGGTGGGCAGACAATAATTATCATCAAGATACCACGTTCCGTAGGAACGTTTGGTGCAATTGACCGCATATTTGCACCGTGCGTTCCTATGGAACGCTCAACCCCTAAAACCAATTTTTCTACCAACCAAATATTCCTATGGAACATAATGCCTTTGTTGAATCTTATCCTAGCGGTGGCCTGTTTTGATGGATCATTGTATTGCAATTGTGCCAAAGAACAGGCTGGGGCCCAATGTCATTAAGTGAAGGTTTTAATTGCCACGTCCCTTTAGTGCGCGGATCAAAAATTGGCAATAATAAATACGGCTTTAGCCGAAAGCATGTTTGGCTAAAGCCAAAAAAGGAATAAAACCCTCTATCACCGTCCGCTAGCTAGCGGAACGGTGCAATTGAATTGTCAATCTTTAACGTAATGATATTGGGCCGTGGCCTGTTCCCTACAAGGTTAAACCATATTTGAATACCCGTTTAATGATTTAAAAACTTGTCATCTCATCGTAATCGAGTGGGATAGAATTATCTTCTTCCCTGTTTTCATTGTACTCAATGATAAAATTATTTCTTCCTTCACCGGATACCAGCATCATATATTTTTGCTGTACCAGTTCCAGTAAACTTAAAAATAAAAAAATGGCGTGTATGCGGTTTTCACAAACATCAAAAATCTTCTCAAATGACACCGTCTTTTCTTTCCGGCAGGTGCTCAGCATAAATTCCCTGCTTTGTTCCATTGTGTAGTTGTACTGCACCACCGTGTGTACCGGTTTGTTGTTTCTTTCCCGGAGCCGGTTCACCGCTTTTTCAAAAGCTTTCATCAGTTTGAAAAGGGTAACCGCCTGTATTTCGGTGCCTTCCCCAAATTCTTCTCCAATCAGCGAAAGCTCTTTTTGAAGGTTGCCACGCTTGATCAGGAGCATGCGGATCTCTTCCAGCTCGGCCATTTTCAAAGATGCTTCTTTAAATCTTTTGTATTCAAGTATCTTATTGATCAGTTCCTGCCTTGGGTCAATCTCATTTCCCTGCGCATCGATCTCTTTCCGCGGTATCAGCATCTTCGCTTTTATACGCATTAACGTACTGATAAATAAAATAAATTCGCTGCTCAGTTCTATATTCAGCTTTTCAGAGCTATGGATAAAATCAAGGAAATCGTTGGTGATCCTGGTGATCGGGATATTATAAATATCCAGTTCATCTCTTTCAATAAAAAAAAGCAACAGGTCAAACGGCCCTTCAAACTCGTCCAGTTTTATCTGGTAGGTAGCAGTATTCAATGTTTAAAAATTTGATGATAAAAATCTTTCCCTGCCAGGATGCTTAAATACCAGTGCCTGCAGCGAATTTAATCATAAAAAACCCCCGAAGGATCGGGGGCAAATGTATCAATAAGTTATTATAGATTTACCATTTTGCAGCAAAACCTACTCCCAGTGTGGATAACACCTGTAAACCCAGCGCATTGGTCGGCCTTTCAGGGTTTTTTACATCATCATCATATAATAGATCCAGTGTATAACTCACCTGAATCCATTTATTTACCTTCATCCTCACCTGGTTGGTCCAGAACAGGTCAATGTTTTTGGCGTGTTTAAGATAATTTGAATAAAGATCAATTTTGCTATAATAATTGATGTTTTTCATGATATCTTTTTTGAAGGTAGCGGTTAAAAACGCACCAAATTCTCCACGGTTTGGATGGGCAGGATCTACCCCATAAAGCGTGGCCAGCGGGGTTTCAACATGGCCATTGAACACACCGCCCTGTGCTGCATAACTATAAGGCCCGTTTGAAGCAATGACCCACCTTGCAACTGCAGGCGAACCAAATACACTAAACCATGCATTAGGCTGCCAGTTAATACCCAGGGGAGCTACTGTGATGTAGGCCGGGGCAAAAAAACCGGAGTTCCTTCTTTTTACTGTAGTTCCAAAATAGTCATATTGATAACCGCTTGCGAGCTGCGACCGGAATTGGACCAGCGAAGCGATACTTATGTTTTTCCAGCTTTTTGGAGTATAGCCATATTTGGAAGTAAAATCGATCCGGTCATTTACCTTTCTTACACCCAGGGTAGTCGTATTAACCAGTGCATAATTGATATCCAAAACGTTATCCCACGAATTGCGGCCCCATGTTCTGTTGGCAAATACATTTAACGAAGTGGCCAGTGAAAGAGAAAATTTATCCCCTCCTGCGGCTATCCAGTTGCTGTTGCTGATTTGGGTTAAATTAATACTAAACAGTCCACCCTTTATCCAGCCATTTTTGTTTGCTTTTAAAGAAGTATCCCTTTTTATCGTAGTGGCTGCAGCATCTTTCAGTCCTTTTACGGATTCATCCTGCGCCATTGCAGCTATGCACATAAAAGCCATTGCCATTAAACTCAACAATTTTTTCATCTTAGTTCGGTATAATGATAAAACAGCTACGCCACTGGGGTTAAGCATGCAAAAATAGCTTATATAATTATTTTTTTAAGGCGTCTCTTATTTCCATCAGCAATTTATCTGTAGAAGATGGGGCGGCAGGAGGAGGAGGAGGAACTGCTTCTTTCTTTTTCACAATGGAATTCATCGTTTTAATGATACTGAAAAGTACCAGGGCAATTACAATAAATTTCAACACGGCAGCAAGGAAATTGCCATATTTTACGGCGCCCCACATTAGTTTATCCAGGTTCTCAACATGTGCTGCTTTAAGTGCAGGCGTCAATAAAAGAGGCGTTATCACGTCTTCAACAAGAGAAGAGATGATAGCGCCAAATGCAGCGCCAATTACCACTGCTACAGCAAGGTCAACAACATTGCCTTTCATTATGAACTCCCTAAATTCTTTTACAAATCCCATATGAGTAATTTTTTAGTTAAAAAAAGTAATTTCTTAAGAGATACGAATTTAAAGAATAAATATATTAAATATTCTTTATTTTAAAATATAAATGGTATTGAAAATTGAAGATGTTTTAAGCCTTGTATACTTTGCCGATCCAATGTTTGCCGGAATGGCAGGTAGTAATTTTATTTTTGTACCTTTCTGTGTAAATTTTCATACTGTAATACTATTATCCATTAAACAATTATCAATTCTCAGGTACTAATAAAATAAAAAACCTTCGCAATAAGCGAAGGTTTTAATCCGTTAAGAAAGAATTATTTTTTTAAGACTTTTTGGTTTTCTTTACATCCTTTGCAGGAGGTTCAGTTTCACCCGGTTTCAATTTGTCAAAATCTTCCGGAGTTAAAACATCTCCTGTTAATGTGATGCTTTTTATTTCATCGATACCGGCAAACTTAACAGTTAAATGCTTGTCAAAATGACCAACATTGGTTGCGTTATAGGTAGCATTGATTACCCCGGTTTTTCCGGCTGCAATCGGTTCCTTTGTATAATCGGAAATAGTACATCCGCAGGTAGGGCTCGCCTGTTCAATGATCAATGGGGCATTACTGATATTGGTAACTATAAAGACTCCCTTTGCAGGTATGTCTTTTTTGATTTTACCAAAGTTGATTGTTTCGGTAGTAAATTTCGCAACATCATCTACTTTTTTTTGCGCAAATGCTGAAGCAGTCAATGCCAGTACCGCCGCAGATAATAAGATTTTTTTCATGGTTTTAATAGTTGTTTTTTAAATTAATTTTTTAAATTTCCCAATTCTTTATTTTCGGGTGCCGATGTAACCGGAGTTTTCCAAACTTCACCCTTGATAATGATCTGCTTTGTTTGTGTTCCATTATAAGTAATCGTTATCTGTTTCGAAAAAACACCTTCACTGGCGGCATTATATCCCACATTAATGAGGGTTTTTTCACCCGGAGCAGGTATTTTAGTCCTGTCCCATTCGGGTGTTGTACATCCGCAACTCGCCTGGATATTAACAATGTGTAAGGAATCTTTTCCGTTATTTGTAACCTCAAAAACATGGGTTACCGGTTTCCCTTGCGGAATTTTTCCAAAATTAAACTCTCTTTCTGTTAATACAAGTACATCATCCGTAACCGGCAGCGCGGTTTTAACCGTTTCTTTACCGGCAGTTTGGGAATTGGCAACTACCAGCGGGGTTTGTGCAGTAACCTGCAGCGTGAGAAAGACGATGGATAAAAGGGTAAATAATTTTTTCATAACAATGGTTATTTTTCAATAATCGGTCCAAAGATACTAAAACGATTAAAATCATGACAAATTGTTATTTGGTTAGGTTTTTTTTAACAATCATCGCCAGTAATAATTTACATTTGTGAATATGGATACAGTAAATACCAATGATGCTGAATTGCAGGAGAAATTAAGTTTCGACCACTTTCGCAATGAAGTACTGAAGGATTACCGGGTAGCGCGGGAAAGCAGGGAAACAAGCCTGTTGGGGCGGAAGGAAGTATTGACCGGGAAAGCAAAATTTGGCATTTTCGGCGATGGAAAGGAAGTTGCACAAATAGCTGTGGCCAAATTTTTTAAGCCGGGCGATTTCAGGGCCGGTTATTACCGCGACCAGACTTTTATGTTTGCTGCGGGTCTGGCGAATGTGGAACAATATTTTGCACAGCTATTTTCTGATCCGGATGTTAATAACGACCCTTTTAGCGCCGGGCGCCAGATGAATGCGCATTTCGCTACCAAAATTGTTGACGAAAGCGGCGAATGGCTTGATTTGACAAACAGGAAGAATAGCAGTAGCGATATGGCGCCCACCGCGGGGCAAATGCCCAGGGCATTGGGTTTGGCACTGGCTTCCAAACTTTTTAGAAATGACCCTGTTTTCAGGCGCCATACAGATTTAAGCAACAACGGAAATGAAGTTTGCTTTTGTACAGTAGGGGATGCATCCACTTCTGAGGGGCATTTTTGGGAAACGGTAAATGCGGCCGGCGTTATCCAGGTACCGCTGGCAATTTTTGTATGGGATGACGGATACGGTATTTCGGTTCCTAAAAATCTGCAAACTACCAAAGGTTCTATTTCTACCGCATTAAGGGGAATGCAAAAAAATGACGATACAAATGGGATTGATATTTATAAACTGAAGGGATGGGATTATGCTGAAATGTGCGAAGTGTTTGAGCCTGCAATTCAGAAGATCCGGGATACTCATATCCCTGCGATTTTCCATATTGAAGAAATTACGCAACCCCAGGGGCACTCTACCTCAGGAAGCCATGAACGGTATAAAAAACCGGATCGCCTTTCCTGGGAAAAAGAATGGGATTGTATCCGGAAGATGCGGGAATGGATATTGGCAAATGCCCTGGCTGAAGAACCTGAGCTAAATGAGATTGAAATAAAAGCCAAGCTATTTGTTAAAGAAAGCAAGCAAAAGGCCTGGGATAATTATATAGCCCCTGTAAAAGAGCAGGTACGCACCGGTGTTACATTGATGCAGCAAATGGCCGAATCGTTAAACCGGGAAAACGCGGAAACGATCTATAAAATGGCAGCTGAATTATCCGGTAATAAGGAGCCCATGCGCCGGGAAGTAATGAAAGCCCTTGCTACTGCTTTGGATATTGCCGGTGCTGATGGTTATTCATCCGGGTTACAAAAATATTACCAATTGCTCAAAACTATCAATGAAGGTTTGTACAATTCCTTTCTGTATAACGAGGGGCCAAAGTCGGCTCTAAAAGTTACCGAAGTTAAGCCTCATTATGAGCAGGATGCGAAGCTGATCAATGGATACGAAATACTGAATAGATACTTTGATCAGCTTTTTGAAGCGAATGATAAGGTAACCGCCTTTGGAGAAGATGTAGGATTGATTGGTGATGTGAACCAGAGCTTCAGCGGTTTGCAGGCCAAATATGGCGAACAGCGTATATTCGATACCGGTATACGTGAATTAAGCATCATGGGGCAGGGAATCGGGTTGGCATTAAGGGGGTTAAGACCCATTGCCGAAATCCAGTATATCGACTATTTATTATATGGACTGCAACCTTTGAGCGATGATGCCGCAACCACCCATTTTCGCACCGCGGGAGGTCAAAGCTGCCCGTTGATCGTTCGTACCAGGGGGCATCGCCTGGAAGGCATCTGGCACAGCGGCTCACCCATGGGAATGATCATAAATGCATTAAGAGGTATGTATGTATGCGTACCCCGCAACATGGTGCAGGCAGCGGGAATGTACAATACCTTACTTCGGTCCAATGATCCTGCACTGATGGTAGAGTGTTTAAACGGCTACCGGATGAAAGAAAAACTACCCGTTAATTTATTAGCATATACGGTACCGTTAGGTATACCCGAAATTATGAAGGAAGGGGCAGATATTACCCTGGTAACGTATGGGTCTACTTTAAGAATAGTTTTGGAAGCAGCGGAAACGTTGGGCAGGATGCATATCAGTTGCGAAGTAATTGATGTACAAACATTATTACCTTTCGATATCAATCACCATATTGCGGCATCCCTTAAAAAAACAAATCGTATTGTTTTTATTGATGAGGATGTACCGGGTGGGGCCGCTGCGTATATGTTTAACAAGGTGATGGAAGAGCAGGGCGGATATAAGTATTTGGATGTGTCGCCCCGAACGATTACCGGGCAGGCACACCGTCCTTCCTACGCAAGTGACGGCGATTATTTTAGTAAACCAAATACAGAAGATGTAGTAAGGGTGGTAAAAGAGATGATGGCCGAGTGAAAGGTGAAAGGTCGATCGTCAATGGTCAATGGTCAATGGTCAACCGTTAACGGTCAATATGAAAATCATCCGTTTAATATTGCTCCTTATGCCTTTGAATATATTCGGGCAGGAACTCACCGGCACCTGGATTGGACGTGAAGGCGGAGCATCCTATTTAAAGTTGGTAATTGTGCAAATAGGGGATTCCTGTTTTGGATATACTTATGATGAGGGCCCGGGATTTTGTAAAACGAATTTTGCGGGCAGGTTTGATAAACAGACGCAAAAACTAAAAGGTAAAGGTGTTAGTTTTATAGAACGGTCGCCAGACCACGTCCTGGCTGCGTATAATTTAACCTATTTAAAAGATGGAGAGAAGGAATATCTGCACGGTAATGTAGCGGCTAAAGGCGCAGTCGCATTCCTCCTTTCTTTAGGAATGCCCTCATTTGCGGAGTTAACAAAAATTATTACCGGGGTGGACACCACCCGGTTTATGTGGGACAGGATCATTTTTTTTGAGAATAAATATAAGGTTCCGGATACGCAGCAGTCGATTGTACATAATGATGCGATGGTTGACACAAATAAAATTACCAGGTTGGATACCACCCTACAAGTAAAACAGGGAAGGGTATCTAAAATGGTTCAAACGATCTTTACAAATGCCGATACCATAAAAATGATGTTATACGATAACGGCGTGGTTGATAATGATACGGTAACCATATTTTTTGATAATGCCGTGATATTGGATCGTTACCGGATCACAGAAAAAGCCAGGGAGTTGTACATACCTTTAACAAAAAACGGGCGGTCGCATACCGTTGAGTTATTTGCGAACAACCTTGGCACAATACCCCCTAATACTGCATTGATTATTATTATGGCGGGTAACGACAGGTACGAGGTACACGCTTCCTATGATCTGTCAACAAATGCTACAATTATTTTCCAATATAAAGATTAAAATATGGCCGGATACACCATTTACCAGGCAGATGCCTTTACCAATAAACTTTTTGGCGGTAATCCTGCCGCTGTAATTCCTTTGGAAGAATGGCTGGATGATTCACTGATGCAACAAATTGCCGCAGAAAATAACCTGGCGGAAACAGTTTTTTTTGTTCCCCAGGGTGATGGTTTCCATATCCGGTGGTTTACGCCCGAGCTTGAAATTGATCTCTGTGGCCATGCTACCCTTGCCAGCGCATTCATTCTGTATGAATACCTGGGTTATTCAAAGGCCCGGCTTTTATTTTATTCTAAAAGCGGCGAATTAATTATTACCCGGAATGCGGATAAGTTCCAATTAAATTTCCCATCGCGTATGCCCGTAAGCGTGAGTGATTATCCCGAACAGCTTTTAGATGGCCTTGGTATCACAAATCCCTTAGGCGTGTATAAAAGCCGGGATTATGTGGTGGAAGTAGCTACCGAAAAAGAAGTATTGGATCTGAGCGTGGATATTTCTTTACTGAATCAAATAGACGTAGTAGGGATTATCGTGACGGCACCGGGCAAAGACTGTGATTTTGTATCACGATTCTTTGCACCCAATTGCGGTATCCCGGAAGATCCCGTAACCGGTTCCGCGCATTCAACCCTTATTCCATTCTGGGCGGCAAAATTAAACCTGAATACGCTTCATGCAAAACAATTATCTAAAAGAGGTGGTGAGTTATGGTGCGAAAACCTGGGCGACAGGGTTACCATGAGTGGTAATTGTGTTTTTTATATGAAAGGGGAAATTAATGTCTGATGCCTGCCCGGATGACCAGTCGGACGGGCCTGGTTTCTTCTATTGGTAGACGGTAAATTATATGGCAAGCATTAATTCTAATGGTTACCAGCATTTGTCTTTCATTTCATCATCACTGTCAGCCTGATGTAATCAGGAAGGGTTGTGCCCCTTTTACCGTATACCATGGTGGATCTTTTGCCACATTGTATGTTGTAGGGCATCTTTGTACCGTATTTAATGAAGATTTCATGGTCCAATCTCTGGTTGTTCGTCAGAGACGCACCAACGGATTACCCGGCATTTTACTTCAAATTATGATACACTTTCTGCACGTCTTCGTCCTGCTCTAATTTATCAACCAGCTTAAATACATCCTGTGCAGCTTCCTCATCCAGTTCTGTGGTATTCATCGGAATTCTTGTTAACTCTGCGGTTACCACCTCGATCTTTTTTTCTTCCAGCGCTTTCGCCATGTGGCCAAACTCAGTAAAAGGAACACGGATTATAATATTATCTTCACTGTCTTCACCAATTTCTTCAAGACCGTAATCGATCAGTTCAAATTCCAGCTCTTCAATGTTTAAACCGCTGTTTTTTATCTTAAACTCACCCATACGGTTAAACGTAAATGCCACACTGCCACTTGTTCCGAGGCTACCGCCGCTTTTGGTAAAATGCATGCGCACATTGGCCACTGTGCGGGTAGGATTATCGGTTGCCGTTTCCACCAGTATAGCCACCCCATGCGGTGCATAACCTTCGTACGTTATTTCTTCATAGTTGCTGGTATCTTTGCCCATTGCCCTTTTAATAGCCGCTTCCACACGGTCCTTCGGCATACCAACGGCCCTGGCATTCAGGTAACACCTTCTCAACGCAGGATTATTGTCGGGGTCAGGGCCACTGTTTTTAACCGCGATCGCAATTTCTTTTCCTATACGGGTAAAATTTTTGGCCATTTTATCCCACCTGGCAAACATGGCGCTTTTTCTTACTTCAAATATCCTTCCCATTAGCTGTTATATTATTGTGTGAATTATGAACCGGATTGCAAATTTAAGGAAATCATTTTTTTTACCGGTAATAGATTGGGAAGTTGAAGTGCTTGTTCGGGTAACACCGTGCGGTGAATTGATATAACATTTATGACATAAGTAATCCGCAATTACTTTCCCGGTGATTCCCCGATGATGTTATCCTAAACCTTGCGCGTTTTATCATAACCAATCTCGTCAGCCAGGCGTTCGGTTGAATAGATATTGATTGCTTCATTTTATTGCGCCCGGTTACCCGCCGGAGATTTATTGCAATCATTTCAAAGCAGTTCCGCAACGCTAACCAGGGATTTTACAAAAAATTATTTCTTAACTGCAAGTTTAAATTTATACCAGTTAGCATCCTGTTTAGCCATCGCTGATCTGTCGGAGGTTTGCAGGTTAGGATCGCCTGTTGTATTATTTCTCCGGTAGTTTCCGCCACCACCTCCACCCATACGGCCGCCTGCGCCTCTTCCGCCTCCGTGTCTTTGGCCACTGCCCGAAACATTAGTTCGGCTGTTATTTTCCGTATTCCTGGTCGCATTTATTACCACCCCCACGCTTACATTACGAACTGAATTTTTTGAACCAGGGCTATTTCCAAAAATGTACTGTATTGGAATTACCGCTTCATAGCCCAGACTGCTATTATCTCCGGGTTTTATAGCAACTTTAATTTTGCTTTTATCACTTACATCGTATAAGCGGTTTTCCATGTTTTTAAACCCTGTAGCGTTAAAACTAATGGCCTGTATTAAAAGAGACTCCCGCATTTCATTTCTGCCAGGCTTTGTGCCGCCTGTATTCCTATTTTTTGAGGGTGATGATGATGTATTGGCTAAAGGAAAAGCAAGGCAGATATCCTTGCTTTCACCGGCTGCAGGGTCGATATAAATATTAACACCTGCGCGTAAAATTTTAAGCGCTGTGGCTTCATCATGCGTTTCCAGGGCTACATAAATATTATCATTGTCGTTTGTAACATTATACAGTACCTGTCCCCCGCTGCTGACAAACCTGATAGGCTGATCCCATTCGTTTAAATCACCGTCCACTGTAACCGGCTTTTCCTGGAAATTACCCGTGGGAAAAGTTTTATTGGAGCAGCCTGTTAAAATATTAGACAGGATAATTATGAAACTGGCTTTAACGAAATCCTTCATTGTATCTTATTTTATTTAACGTGATGCTGGCAAATAAAAATAGGTGCTTAATCCGGCACTCATAAGTTACATGGCGTTAATTAACTTCCCCATAACCTATACTTGCTATAAAGAAAAGAGAGGACACCTTTTTAAAAGCTGTCATCTCTTTTCTTTATAGCATGATTTTATTTCCGGAAAAGGGATAAGTTTTATATTTTTGAAACACATTAAAAAATAATAGGAATGATACCCGTAAAAGCATATGCAGCACAAAGTTCAACCTCACCGTTAACGCCCTTTCATTTTGATAGAAGGGATTTAAGGGAGCATGATGTATTGATCGATATTTTATTTTCAGGCGTATGCCATTCCGATGTGCACCAGGTAAGAGATGAATGGGGAGACTCTATTTATCCAATGGTACCCGGGCACGAAATTGTGGGCAAAGTAATTAAAGTGGGAAACCAGGTAAAAAAATTTAACATCAATGATACCGCGGGCATAGGTGTAATGATAGACAGTTGCCGTGAATGCAAACCCTGTAAAAACTATATGGAGCAATATTGTGCCAATGGTATGACAGGTACCTACAATGGTTATGAAAGAGACAAGGTAACAATTGCGCAGGGCGGCTACAGTACACAAATTGTCTGCGATGAAAGATGGGTGTATCATATCTCGGATAAACTGGACCTGGCCGGCGTAGCG
>JBDTVX010000092.1:0-15485 GCA_040007015.1 Ferruginibacter sp.
AATTGAACAAATTTTTCTTTTGCATATTCTACCAATAGCCTGTGTTCCGCGTTTTCTATAATATAATTCTCCCAAAATGCCACGTCCTCCGGAGAAGATTTCCTGCAATAATTAATAAAAGATTCATCCGTTAACAAATCCCCTATGTCCATTTTATCGTGCTCCATAATATGATTGAATAAACGTTTTTAAAACAGAGTGTCCAACCGGTTTTTTTTACCCGTTATATGAAAAGAAAGTTTTCTTTTTTCTAAAATAGAAGGAAGTATTTGAAAAATATTGAGGTATAAAAAGGAAAATCAGTGATATGGGGTAATAATTGCAGAAGAGGCAAGTACGGTAATCAACATGGTTAGAGCGGCACTATGGGTATGCTGGCCGGCAACGATATCCAATTTAAGCTTCTTTAATGCTTCATGAATTTTATTATACACCGTGCGATGCGACAGACCTGTTTTTTGTACAATTTCTTCGTAGGTTAATCCTTCATAAAACTTAAGAACGATGAGCTCCCTTTGGCGGTTAGGGAGGTCATTAATATGATTCATTAAAAGTTTAAATGAATGATTTTGCTCGTCTTTCTGTATTAGTTTTTCTTCGGGATTAGGCTGTGGATCTTCCGGATAATTTTTCCATACAACCTGCAAATTGCCTGTTTTTCCGGACTTTTTCCAATCATCGTTAAGCTTCCGTAAAAATGAAGTAATAATATAGGATTTGACGTTCTTTGCCTCTTCTATAGTTTCCCTCTTTTCCCACAGGTATAAAAACATCTGCTGAATGGCGTCTTTAACCAACTGGGCATCTTTTATCTCCTTCAATCCAATAAATAAGAGGCAATGATAATATTTTTTATATAAGGCCAGAAACATTTCTTTATCCCCTAGCATCAATCCTTTCCACAATGTTTTATCGTTATTCATAAGCAACAGTTCAAGGGAATATCCGGCTAAAAATTATTATCGGCGTAAACATTTCCCTACAATTAGTTATTCTCCACGTATTTATTACATGCAGGCCGTATTTATTACTATTCCAAAAGATCTGTCCTCAGTTAGTTTTAAATAACGAATAATCGTTGTAGAAAATGGCAGTAAATCCATTGGCATTTACAATCAATATAAAAAGCAAAGTCTTAAGATTACGCTGTAAAAATTTTTTTATGGCACCGTCAAAAAATATTTTATGCTAATATAGGATAGTTTTTTAAAAAAAATACAACCGATTGTAATTTTTTTTTTAAAATTCGGTAACTCCTAATTTAAACTTCTTTTAACTACACTTTTTATATTAAAAAAGAAGATAAAATTGTATTGAGTTAAAAAAAGAAAAAAGAAAAAAGAAAAAATACAATCGGTGGTAACTACGAATAAAAATTTTTTGCATCAAATAGTTAGTAACCTATATTTACCGCTGGGAAGATTAGGTTGGCTGGTCGACTGGTTGGTGATGGTAATGATTTATATCAACTTTCCAACCAATGAACTCTCCAACCTTTCAACCTAACAAACCCATTCGGCATGTTTTATAAATTGTCCTTGTTTGCATTTTTTATTGCTGTTTTTATGGCTTCCTGTGATCAGCAAAAGGATGAAAAGTTATTTACGCAATTGACTTCATCTCAAACAGGAATTCATTTTAACAATGACATAGATGAAAAGAAATTCAGTAAAGAAGCCCTGAACGAATTTGGCTATATGGGTGGTGGTGTAGGCATCGGCGATTTTAACAATGATGGGTTAAAAGACATTTTTTTAGTGGCAATCAGGTAAGCAGCATGCTCTATATCAACAAGGGCGATAATAAATTTGAAGATGTGACCACCCCGGCCGGCGTTGGAACGGACATGTGGGCAACCGGTGTAAGTATAGTCGATATTAATAGTGACGGATACGATGATATATATGTTTGTACCTATGGCAAAGGTTTAGATAAGCGGGCCCGTAATTTACTGTTCATTAACCAGCACGATCTTACCTTTAAAGAGGAAGCATTATCCTATGGCCTGGCCGATAGCAGCTATTCGACCCAGGCTGTTTTTTTTGATTATGACAGGGATGGCGACCTGGATATGTTCCTGGTCAATTATATGCTGAATGCCTCCTATTCTGCTAATTACATTTTCCCCAAAGACCTTAGCGGCCGTTCACCTGCCAGCGATAAATTATACCGCAACGCTGGAAATAATATTAGTTTGGGGCATCCTGTTTTTACAAACGTTACGAAGGCCGCCGGCATTATAGACGATGGTTTTGGGCTAGGCGTTTCCGTAAGTGATTTTAATAATGACGGATGGCCCGACCTGTACGTTTCCAACGATTTTATATCAAATGATGAACTTTGGCTGAATAACCGCAATGGTACTTTTTCTAATACACTAACCCGGTCTACCAGGCACCAAAGCTACAGCGGCATGGGTTGCGATGCGGCGGACATAAATAATGACATGCTGGTAGACTTTGCCACTGTTGATATGATGCCAGAAGATAACGCACGGAAAAAACTTACTTATTCTTTTATGAATTACGACCGGTACGAAGCGGAAAGAAGCCTGGGTTACTCACCTGAATTTATGCGCAATATGCTTCAGTTAAATAATGGCAATTTTAATTCAAAAGACACCGCCATTCCCTTTTTTAGTGAAATAGGTCAAATGGCAGGCATCAGTGAAACAGATTGGAGCTGGAGTATATTGCTGGCTGATTTTAACAATGATGGATTTAAAGACATCCACGTTACCAATGGCATCGGAAGAGATTTTATTAATTCGGATTTTGTGCAGTTTACAAAAGCCGTTCCCACCAACACCACCGGCGATCCTGTTGCTGAAAGAAAATTAATGAATGAAAAGCTGGTGTCACTTGATCATGTGACACTGCCCAACTATTTTTATGTGAACAATGGCAACTATACTTTTACCGACCGATCCGCGGCAGCAGGTATCAACGAATTATCTGTCTCTAACGGTGCCGCTTATGCGGATCTTGATAACGATGGCGATCTTGACCTGGTAGTAAACAATATTAACAAGGAAGCTTTTGTATTTATCAATAATAATATTCAGAAAAATAAGCCGGTTGCCAATCACAGTATCGGTTTTATATTAAAGGGCGATAGCCTTAACCCTAAATGCTTTGGCGCAAAAGTGTATGTGTACGGCAACGGGCAAAAGCAGGTACAGGAGCAGTATCCTGTGCGGGGATACCTTTCAACTGTAGATACAAAATTACTATTTGGTACCGGCAAAAGCACGCTGGTGGATTCTGTAGTGGTTATCTGGCCCAACCAAAAACAAGCCGTTTTTCAGCAAATGAAAACAGATACGGTTTATACCATTTATCAACGGGATGCAGGTGCGCCAAAGCCCGCCGAACAGATACTTCAGCCTTATTTATTCAGCGATGTTACTGATGCTGTCAACATTCACTATAAACATACTGATGTGCCATTTTTTGATTATGGTTACCAGCGGTTGTTACCACAAAAATTTTCACAATTGGGGCCCTTCATTGCCACGGGCGATATTAATAATGACGGCTTTACAGATTTCTTTATAGGAGGCGGGTTTAATTCTTACGGACAGGTATTTACGCAAAAAACCGAAGGCAGTTTTACGGCAAAGAATTTATATGATGGAATTAAGTGGCGGGAGGATATGGCCTGTACTTTTTTTGATGCGGATGGAGATAACGATCCTGATCTGTTGATCACTTATGGCGATATGCGATATGATGATACTTCGCAATTTTACAGGCCGCAATTATTTTTAAATGACGGGAAGGGAAATTTTACCCTCAGCGCCAATGCAATCCCGGCAGCGGTAAAAACGATTGCAGGCTGTGTAACCACGGGTGATTATGATGGGGATGGCGACCTGGATATATTTATTGGCGGACGGGTTTCTAAAAAATACCCGGTATCTCCCCAAAGCTTTATTCTTCAAAATAATAAAGGCACTTTTACGGATGTTACAAAAGAAGTATGCCCCGCTTTGCAACGCGCAGGGATGCTTACTGCAGCCACCTGGGTTGACTTTGACAATGATAAAAAACCGGATCTTGTAATTGCAGGGGAATGGATGCCGGTAAGATTTTTTAAAAATGATTTGAAGACGCTTACTGAAGTAACCGCCGCCACCGGCCTTATACAAATGAATGGCATGTGGCGCAGCCTCATTGCCGCAGACGTGGACAATGACGGTGATATCGATTTTGTAGCGGGCAACCTGGGCCTTAATTGTAAGTACCATGTTTCACCCGGTCAGCCCATGAAATTGTACGCAAAAGATATCGACGGAAATGGCAGCATTGACCCCGTTATGTTTTACTACCTCAAAGACAAAACTGGCAGAAAAGATTTATACCCGGCTATCGGCAGAGACCAGCTGGCCGACCAGGTGCCGGCGATTAAAAAAATGTTTTTGAAACATACGGATTATGTAAACGCCAGGCTGGATGATATTTATAAAAATAAAGCGGGGCTGCTTGAATTTACCTGCGATGAAACAGCCAGCTGCTGGATAGAAAATGCCGGACACGGAAAATTCGTTAAACATATTCTTCCGCAGGAGGCCCAGTTTGCGCCTGTCAATGCTATTATTTGTACCGATATAAACCGTGATGGGATTAACGACCTTTTGATAGCAGGCAACGAGTATCAAACCGAAGTAATGACGGGCAGGTACGATGCTTCTTATGGACTTTTTCTAAAAGGAAGTACAACCAAACAATTTACAGCAATCCCACCCGTTACCAGCGGATTTATTGTAAATGGTGATGTAAAGGACATGAAACTGATAACCAATAACCAGAAAGAAAAATTGATTGTAGTTGCGGTCAATGATGAGTTCGTTAAAGTATTTAGAATCAGGTAAAATGGAACGTTTCAACAAAAGCGTAAGTGCGTTGTTTGTTTTTCTTGTTCCAAAACGGTACTTTATTAAGTTGGTTAATGGTAAAAGATCAAGTTTGATTTTTTGATGGCAGGCGTGTGTTGTTATTTACCTTACGTGCGGCCTGCACACAAGTAAAGCTACAGGTTCCACTTTTGTATTTTTTCGCTATTAATCAAAACAGAAATGACTATTTTGGCCCTTGCAGATTATTATTATGAAACTTAACAAAAAAGATATCACCATTTATGATATAGCAAAACAACTGGCTATATCGTCCACTACGGTAAGCAGGGGCCTGCAGGATAACCCTGCTATCAACAAGCATACCCGGAAAAAAATCCATGATGTGGCAAAAGAGCTTGGATACAGGCACAATAATTTTGCAAGCAGTTTGCGTAAGCAAAAAACCAATACCATCGGGCTGATAGTACACGAATTGAACAGTAATTTTATCACTTCAGTTTTAGCAGGTATTGAAAAAGTAACCGCCGAAACGGGTTATGATATCATCATTGCCCATTCATCTGAAAGCTATAAAAAAGAAGTTTCCAATGCGGTCAACCTGTTTCATAAAAGGGTGGACGGGTTGATTGCTTCCCTGGCGCTTGATACAAAGGATCTTTCGCATTTCAAACAGTTTGAAGAAAAGGGGATCCCGGTAATATTCTTTGACCGTGTTGAGGAAGCTACCACCAACACCAACGTGATCATTAATAATTATAAAAGCGGCTACCAGGCTACCCAACATCTTATTGAGCAAGGCTGTAAAAAAATAGTACTCGTAACCGCAAACCTTTCCCGGAATGTATATGCCCAGCGGTATAAAGGTTATACGGATGCCTTACTGGAAAATCATATTCCATTTAATAAAAGCCTGGTGCTTATAAAGGACCTTAGCGAACAATGCGGCGTAGAGGCTGCCAGGGAGATAATGGCAATGAAACCAATGCCGGATGGGGCATTTATTACCAATGATTTTTCTGCGGCAGTTTGTATGCAAACATTAAAAGACAAAGGCATCAGGATACCTGACGATATTGCCATAGTGGGGTTTAACAATGATGCCATTAGTAAGATTATAGAGCCGCAATTAACCACTATTGATTATCCCGGCATAGATATGGGAGAAATTGCAGCCAGGAATCTTATCAACCATTTAAAGGGTATCTCCAATATAAAAAAAACCAACACCATCGTGGTGAATTCAGAACTCATCATTAGAAAATCATCCCTGAAAAAGAAAAGCTGATGTATGTTTTTTAACCGCCGGGATCTTCATTCTCGGGATGCAAAAAGAAAAATTCATTTTGAACCACTTCACGGGAAGCTTCTTAGTAATGATGTAAAATGTTTCAGTATATTTAATGGCTCATCACGATTAAATTGCAGAAATGAAAAGCAGCAGTATTAAAATATCTCTTTACCTGAATTATTTTGTATTTGCTATCTTGTTGAATAGCGTCGGAATTCTTATTCAAAAATCTATTAACACCTATCATGTTGATGAATTGAAGGCGAGTTCGCTGGAAGCTTTCAAAGACCTGTCCATAGCATTTGTTTCCTTTTTGATTGGGTCATTTCTGCCACGCATCGGATTTAAAAAGGGAATGCTGATTGCGCTTGCCCTGGTATTTTTCGGGTGCCTTGGAATGTATTTTGGCAATTCTTTTACATCTGTAAGGATATTATTCGCCTGCGTGGGTATTTCATTTGCCGTTATTAAGGTATCGGTATATTCCATGATCGGCCTGATCACCAATAATGATAAGGAGCATAAAAGCGTATTGAGTTCAATAGAAAGTTTTTTTATGATAGGTATTGCAACCGGGTTTGTAATATTTCCCTTGTTTTACAGCACGGTTGATCCGGATGCCTGGCTTCGTATCTATCTTGTGCTGGCCGTATTGGTAGCCATTTCATTTGCAATATTGCTGTTTTCAAATTTTAATATTAAATATGAAGTACCTGGCGTAAGCATCAAAAGGGATTTTATTGAAATGATAAAGTTGATGAAAAGGCCACTGGTATTGCTTTTTGCCATCGCAGCTTTTATGTATGTAATGACGGAGCAGGGCATCATGAGCTGGTTGCCTACATTCAATGAAAAGGTACTTCACCTGCCCGAAAAAATGAGTGTTTCGATGGCAGTAATACTGATGTTATCCATAGCATTGGGCCGTTATATCTCATCCATGCTGGTGAAGAAAATAATGTGGATCAATATTTTAGGTTTTTGCCTGTTGGGCGCCGCGGCAATGGTCATTTTTATTTTGCCGCAAACAGAGCACCTGCAGGCAGGTTCAATCAATTCAATAAAAGACGTTCCTGTTATTGCCTTTGTTTTTCCCCTGATTGGGTTTTTTCTTGCGCCTATTTATCCCCTGATCAATTCATTTGTTTTGAGTGCAACGGAAAAAATGTTCCATAGCCCAATGGCTTCATTACTTGTTTTTTTTTCCGCTATTGGAGGAACGCTCGGTTCAAGGCTGGTAGGTTATTTATTTAAACATATTGGGGGCGGAAGCGCCTTTTATTTTTCATTGATACCGATGGCTGTTTTAATGACCTGTTTGTTTTTCTTTTACAGGTTGCAAAAAAAAGCAACAGGTCAAATTTCAACAGGAACATTGCCCATACTGAAATAACAATATAACGGC
The DNA here is from genome assembly GCA_040007015.1 of Ferruginibacter sp. Lineage (GTDB taxonomy): Bacteria > Bacteroidota > Bacteroidia > Chitinophagales > Chitinophagaceae > Ferruginibacter. The sequence continues at coordinate 7,552 of JBDTVX010000092.1, forward strand.
TATACATAAACCGATGCTTATGGTTAAGAAAGAAATATATGATCTGCATCCGCTTTTTGAAGCCGTGCAATTAAATTCTGTATTTGAGGATGGGAAAACATTTGTGGATTGCCTTCCCAAATTCAGCCTGGATGAAATAGAAAAAAAATACCTGGAGCATAAAGACCAGCAGGGATTTGACCTTAAAATATTTGTGGACAGTAATTTTGAAATGCCCCCCGTATATGGGGCATCCTATGAGAGTAAGAAAGAACAGCCTGTGGAAGAAAATATTCAACAGCTATGGAATGTACTCACACGTATGCCCGTTGCCGAGGAAAGCTCACTGATCAATTTACCTTTTACCTATATTGTTCCCGGGGGCCGGTTCCGGGAAATTTATTATTGGGATTCGTACTTTACAATGCTTGGACTGCAGCAGCACAACAGGGTAGATCTTATCGAAAGTATGATCAATAATTTTGCGTTCCTGTTAGATACATACGGGCATATACCCAATGGGAACCGGAGATATTATTTGAGCCGCAGCCAACCTCCCTTTTTTGCCTTAATGGTTACCCTGCTGGCAGGCATAAAGAAGGATGATACCAGGTACCTGCAATATAAAAATGAAATGATGCAGGAATATAATTTCTGGCAGCACGGCGCGGCCGATACAAACGCCGGTGAAGGAAATTACCGGGTGGTTAAAATGCCGGATGGGGAATTGCTAAACCGCTATTACGATAATGATCCCGGGCCCAGGCAGGAGAGTTATGCGGAAGATGTACATATTAGTAAAACCTGCAAGCAACCTGCTGAAAAAATATTTACCCATCTCAGGGCAGGTGCCGAAAGCGGGTGGGATTTTAGCAGCCGTTGGTTTGCCGACGAAAATAAAATCAGTACCATTCAAACCACGGACATTATTCCGGTAGATTTGAATTGTCTTTTATATTCATTGGAGTTAACCATTGCAAAAGCAAACTCTTTGGCAGGTGACGAAAGCGCAGCAAAAGAATTTGAGTTAAAGGCGTCAAAAAGAAGTGAGGCGATTCAAAAATACTGCTGGAATGATGGAGCAGGTTTTTTTTGTGATTATGACATGGTAACACAAAAACAACGGCAGAGCATTACTGCCGCCGGTTTATTCCCTTTGTTTGTAAAGATCGCACGGCGTGAACAGGCAAAGGCGGTTGCCGATGTTACCCAAAAATATTTACTAAAGGATGGCGGCCTTGTAACCACTACCAATCATACCGGGCAGCAATGGGACGCTCCCAATGGCTGGGCGCCACTGCAATGGATAGGCTATGTTGGATTAAATAATTACCAGCATCATGAGTTGGCAAAAGAAATTGCAAAACGCTGGTTGTCGTTAAATGAAAAAGTGTTTCGTGAAACGGGTAAGCTAATGGAAAAATACAATGTGGAAGACCTGGACAAGCCCGCCGGAGGTGGGGAATATCCCGGGCAGGATGGATTTGGCTGGACGAATGGAACTTATATTGCATTGAAAAATAGTATGCAGGAATGAGGCTGGGTGATATTTGCAGTACTACCACGTAGAATTTTAATTGGCACGAATGAACACGAATAAAGACAACTTTTTATAAAAAATTCGAGAAAATTTCCGCCTGAATGATTAGCCGGGCAGGCCTGAATTCGTGGCAAAAAAAGTTTTTTAAATGGCCTTCTGAGATTGAATATATCCTAAAATTTATTTGAATGAAAAGGAAAATATCTAAGTTTATTATTAGCCTGCTGGTGCTCAATCATTCTTTTGCACAGGCACCAATTTCGCCGGATATAATGTATGGCCAATTATTCCGGGAGGTGCAATTGCAAAAAATTTTTCCGGATGGTAAAACATTTGTGGATTGTATTCCAAAGAGAAATGTAAAAGATATTTTGTCTGATTACGATAAGATGAAAGGCGATGGCATGTATCTTAAAAAGTTTGTAGCCGATAACTTCGAATTGCCGCCACCACCACCACAGTTCAATTATATCCAGCCGGAAAAGAATGTTTCCACGCATATTAAAAATCTCTGGAGTGTTTTAAAAAGAGAGGCTGATTTGCCGGATTCAGCAAATAAAAATAATGATAAAGAAGGTACTTCATTGTTGCCATTGCCCCATGCATATACCGTTCCGGGGGGAAGATTCAGGGAAGTATATTATTGGGACAGTTACTTCACCATGCTGGGATTAAAGGAAAGCGGTGAGTTTGATATGATTGAAAACATGGTAAAAAATTTTGCTTACCTCATTAACACCTATGGGCATATTCCAAATGGAAACCGCAGTTATTATTTAAGCAGGAGCCAGCCACCCTATTTTAGCATGATGGTGGAATTACTGGCTGGCATCAGAGGTGTTTCGGTGTACAAAGCTTACCTGCCTGCAATGGAAAAAGAATATGCTTACTGGATGAACGGATGCGATCATATTAAGGAGGGCGCCGCATTAAAACATTTGATAAAACTCGATGATGGCACCTTGCTAAATCGCTATTGGGATGAGAACACCCATCCAAGACCAGAGAGTTACAAAGAAGATTATGATATAGCGGAAGCAGTAGCAAATGAATTGGCGATGCGGATCAGGGCAACTTCGCAGGAGGCATTACAAAGAATACTTGCCGGTACAAAGGCCGCCGTAAACTTAAACCTTCGCGCTGCTGCGGAAAGCGGCTGGGATTTCAGCAGCCGCTGGTTTGCCGATGGAAAGAATCTTGCAACCATTCAAACAACCGATATCATTCCCGTTGACCTGAATTGTTTGTTATATGCCCTGGAGATGAATATTTCAAAAGCAAAAAAATTAAGTGACTTTAAAAATTCAGCGGCTGTTTATTTGCAAAAGGCGAATAAAAGAAAGGCCGCCATTTTGAAATATTGCTGGAACGATCAAAGGAAATTCTTTTATGATTATAACGGTGTTTCAAAAAAACAGCTGAACAATATTACCGCGGCGGGTTTGTTCCCTTTATTTGTAGAGATCGCTACACCCGAACAGGCAATCGGTGTAGAAACCACAACAAAAAAACAGCTCTTAAAAGATGGCGGTATAGTGACGACCACGCTGCAAACCGGCCAGCAGTGGGATGCACCCAATGGCTGGGCGCCGCTTCAATGGATAAGTGTAATGGGATTAAAAAATTACGGAAAAAATGAATTGGCGAATGAGATCGCAAAAAGATGGTTATCGCTGAATGAGAAAGTATATGCGGCTACCGGTAAAATGATGGAGAAATACAATGTTGAAGATATTACCAAAGAAGCGGGAGGCGGCGAATATGAATCGCAGGATGGCTTTGGCTGGACGAATGGGGTATATCTTGCATTAAAAAAAATATACGACGCAAAGTAGTTTTTTCACGCAAAGGCGCAAGGGCGCAAAGAATTCAATTTAGATTAAGTTAAATGTCCGGTAAGAGAATCATGTAATTAAATTAAAGCGCTTTCTTCATGCACCAAAGCATTGCGCCTTCTTAGCATCTCTGCGCCTTTGCGTCTTTGCGTGAAAGAAATTTTAACCAGGTTCCGGTGCGACTGGTTCATTATATTTGAACTACCTTATATAACGATTGATATGAATTTACCTAAACCAACTATGAGCTTTTGGCAAATCATCAACATGAATGTTGGTTTTTTTGGTATCCAATACAGCTTTGGTTTGCAGCAAAGTGCAGTTAATCCTATTTATGATTTTTTGGGCGCAAGTCCGGACCAGATACCATTGTTAAACCTCGCCGGCCCGGTTACCGGCTTATTGATCCAGCCATTGATCGGGGCGATGAGTGATAAAACCTGGCACCCAAGGTTTGGGAGACGTAAGCCTTATTTTTTTACAGGCGCATTATTCTGCAGCCTTTGTTTATTTATTTATCCTTTCAGCAGTTCTTTGTGGATGGCAGTAGGATTGTTATGGATATTGGATGCTGCCAATAACACGGCGATGGAACCATACAGAGCTTTTATTGCAGACAAGCTTCCGCCGGAGCAAATGCCCACGGGCTTTCTTACGCAAAGTTTTTTCACGGGCCTTGGTATTACACTGGCAAATGTTTCCCTCTTTATTTTTCAAAAATATATGCCCGAAAAGCCGGGTAGCCTGCCCTATTGGGTATTCGGCTCTTTTTTCCTGGGATCATTCTGTTCCATAGCTTCGGTGTTATGGTCCATCAGTAAAACCCCTGAAATACCACCCACACCCGAAGAACTGGCTGCATTAAAAGCAGAAAAAGGAGGTATTTTAAAACCCATTTTAGAGATCGGGCATGCAATTAAATATATGCCTAAAGTAATGTGGAACCTGGGGCTCGTTTATTTATTTCAATGGTATGCATTGTTTTGCTATTGGCAAAATGCTTCTAAAAGTGTTGCCCTGTCAGTATGGGATACCACGCCCCATTCCAATAAAGAACTTTATAGCGAAGCAGTGGGATGGACAGGGCTCGTGAACGGATGGTATAATGTAGTTACTTTTCTTTCCGCTTTCGCATTGGTGGGCCTGGCAAAAAAATACAGTGCAAAGATGGTTCATCTATCCTGCCTGGTATTGGCAGGTGCCGGATTATTGATCTTTCCCCACATTGAAAACAAGTACTTGCTTTTCGCCCCCATGACTGGTTTTGGAATAGCATGGGCAAGTATGATGGGCGTTCCTTACCTAATGGTGGTGGCGGATATTCCCAAAGAAAAATATGGGGTCTACATGGGGATTATCAACATGATGATCGTAATTCCGATGATACTTCAAAATCTCAGCTTTGGTTATATATTGAAACATTTTTTAAGCAATGACCCACGGAATGCGATCACATTTGCGGGTGTCTTTTTATTGATAGCTGCCGCTGCTACTATGCTGATCAAAGTGAATAAGCCTAAAGATGATGTGTTGATATCATTGAGCGGGGGGCATTAATTGATGCCGGGGAGGCCCGGACAAAATAGCATTCATTATCATTAATCACATAAATATTTAATCATGAAAATACTCTGCATAGGTGAAGCTTTGATCGATATGATCTGCACCGATAAAGGAAAATCCCTTTCAGAAGGGGATAACTTTTTAAAGAAATCCGGTGGCGCCCCTACCAATGTGGCGGCTGCTATTGCGGCATTGGGCGGAAAAGCAGCACTGGCTGCAAAAGTAGGTACCGATCCTTTTGGCAAACAATTGGTGGAAGAGATGCAGCGCTTCGGCGTATCCACCAAATGGATGCTGCAGGATAGCAACTTCTTCACCACCTTTGCATTTGTATCGCTGATGAAAGATGGCGAAAGGGATTTTTATTTTAACCGCGGTGCCGACGGGCAATTAACCCGGGATGAAGTAGACAGCATTGACCTTGATGAAATTTCTATTATTCATTTTGGCTCTGCCACCGCTTTTTTGCCCGGGCCGTTACAGGCAGCCTATCAGAATTTATTACAAAAAGCATTGCTGAAGAACATATTTATCAGCTTTGATCCAAACTTCCGTCAATTATTGTTTAAAAATAATGTGCAGACCTTTATTGATCAGTCATGGAATTTTTTAGTGTGCTGCCACTTCTTTAAACTAAGCGACGAGGAAGCAATGCTGATCACCGGCAGTGCTACATTGCAGGATGCGGCAAAGATTTTATTGGATAAAACATCGGCCATCTTTGCTATCACTTTGGGAAAAGAGGGGACCATGCTGGGCTTTGATAAATCAACCACCATTATCCCAAGTATACCGGTAAAACCGGTAGATACAACGGGTGCGGGAGATGCATTTGTGGGAGCGGTATTGTACCAGCTGGGTGATAAAACACTACAGGAAATAAAGTTATTGTCGGCACCGCAATGGGCACATATAATGGCCAATGGAAATAAGGCGGGCGCCCGAACCTGTGAATACATGGGTGCCATGGAAGCATTCAGGCATTTAAATAACCAGATATTTAACTAAAATCCTTTTTGTGTATAATCCACTGTTACATCAACTTATCAATAAGGTTCTCCAGCAAAAAAATATTGATATTGGCGGTAATGACAACTTGTTTTATACAAGGTTTGTCGCGAATACCACTGCCATTCATTTTTTATATAATGAATTATACGGACAGCATCAACAGCAGGAAGAAATTTTTAACCGGCTGATTGATATGATCGCGTCAGCCTATTTAAAACGGCCGGACCTTTTAAAAGAAAGAGATGAAGAAAAAGAAAACAGGGGCAATTGGTTTTTAAGCAATGAAATAACAGGGATGAGTTTATATGTGGATCGTTTTTGCGGCAACCTTAACAACCTGGAGAAAAAAATAGCATATTTTAAAAAACTCGGGGTCAATTTCTTACACCTGATGCCGGTGATGGAAAGCCCGGAGGGTGAAAGCGATGGAGGTTATGCCATTTCTGATTTTAGAAAAGTAGATGCGAAGTTTGGCACGCTGGGCGACCTGCAAAAAGTTCAACTGGGCATGAGCAAAGAGAACATGTACCTGATGATGGATATTGTACTCAATCATACTTCGCATCATCACAGGTGGGCCAAAAATGCAAGGCAGGGAGACAAGCAATACCAGGATTATTTTTATATGTACGAAGACCGGGGAATACCCGATGAGTTTGAGAAAACGATGCCCGAAATTTTTCCCGAAAGCTCACCGGGAAATTTTACATGGTCGGCCGAATGTAACAAATGGGTAATGACTGTTTTTCACAAATACCAATGGGATTTGAATTATACCAATCCGGTAGTGTTTATTGAAATGCTGGATACTATTTTCTTTTATGCGAACCTGGGGATAGATATTTTGCGGATAGACGCACCCGCCTTTATCTGGAAGCAATTGGGTACCAATTGCCAGAATTTATCACAGGCACATACGATATTAAGATTGATCAGGCAGTGTGTGCAGGTAGCGGCTCCGGGTATGGCCTTACTGGGAGAGGCGATCGTATCATCCAAAGAGATCATGAAATATTTTGGTATGGGATTGTATACTGCAAAGGAATGCGATTTCGCCTATAATGCAACCCAGATGGCCCTGCAGTGGGATGCACTGGCCACGGGGGATACAAGGATAATGCTGGCTGCCCAGCACGAAATATTGCAAAAGCCTTACGGCACCTCATGGATCACCTATACCCGTTGCCATGATGATATCGGGCTGGGCTATGACGATTATATAATTGAGCTTGCAGGATTTGATCCCTGTGAGCACAGGAAATATTTACAGGAATATTACACCGGTGTTTACCCGGGCTCGCCCGCAAGGGGGGCATTGTTTTCTGTAAATTCAAAAACACAGGATGCCCGGATCAGCGGATCACTCGCTTCATTGTGCGGACTGGAAAATGCCATCCGGGACAATAACAGGGAATCGATCAATATTTCTGTCAATAAAATTTTGCTGATGCAGGCCCAAAGTTTTTTTATCGGGGGCATCCCCATGCTGTTTTATGGTGATGAAGCAGGATATACAAATGATTATTCTTACCTGGATGATCCGGGCAAGAGCTATGATAACCGTTGGATGCACCGCCCGGTCATTGATTGGATAAAAAATGAAAGAATTGAAATAGAAGGAACCAGCGAACAGCGGATCTTTTCCGGTACCCAACTGTTGATCAGGATAAGAAAAGAACTGGGGGTAGCCGGGGATTATAAAAATATAACCTGGCTTGGCACCCATAATATTCATGTAGCGGGTTACCTGCGCACCCGGGAGGAGCAAAAGCTGTATTGCATATTTAATTTCGGCGGTGAAACCGTGTTTTTAACCTGGGCGGCATTTAAGCAGCATGGTCCTTCCCCCGATCAGTTATATGATCATTGGAACAAAAGATTTTATACGGTTGGTTATGATAATGAGTATCTGATCATGCCTGCTTATACTTTTAACATACTGGAAGTGAAATAACCTTGCAGGAAAAGACGTATGTAGGAACAGGCCTTGGCCTGTTCTGCCTTGG
>JBDTVX010000093.1:0-15481 GCA_040007015.1 Ferruginibacter sp.
TGGTATTTAATGAAGATGCCATCCGTGATATTATTTATTATGAAACAGAAAGAGGTGGCCAGGTTTTCTTTATTCACAACCGGGTAAATGGCCTGGCTGAAATGAAGGGATTGATACAGGGGCTTTGCCCGGATATCAGTATTGCATTCGCACATGGGCAAATGGATGGGGATCAGCTGGAAGATACCATCCTCGATTTTATGGACAGGAAATATGATGTGCTGGTTTGCACCAATATCGTGGAGAGCGGCGTGGATATTCCAAATGTAAATACCATCATCGTAAACAATGCCCACCAGTTTGGCCTCAGCGATTTGCACCAGCTTCGCGGCCGGGTTGGCCGCAGCAACCGGAAAGCATTTTGCTATTTGTTTGCTCCGCCAAAAAGCACATTGCCGGCCGATAGCCGTAAGCGGTTGGATACGCTGGAGCAATACAGCGACCTGGGCAGCGGATTCCAGATTGCGATGAGAGACCTGGATATACGCGGCGCTGGTAATATGCTGGGTGGCGAACAAAGCGGATTTATTGCGGAGATCGGATTTGAAATGTACCAGAAGATCCTCGATGAAGCTATCAAAGAATTAAAACGTTCTGAATTTAAAGAGCTCTTTAAAGAAGAGATCCACCTGCAGGATAATTTTGTAAAAGACTGTAGTATTGATACCGACCTGGAAATTTTAATACCTGATGACTACGTCGAAAGTATAACGGAAAGATTGAGTTTATACAGCAGGCTCGATAACTGCGAAACGGAGGAAGAGCTGGTGGATTTTCATACGGAAATGCTTGATCGCTTTGGGCCCATACCTCCGCAGGTGGAAGACCTGTTTACCACAGTGCGTTGCCGGAGAATTGCCGTGATACTGGGTTTTGAAAAGATGATGCTTAAGAATGAAACTTTGAAATGCTTCTTTGTCAGTAACCCGGATTCTCCTTATTTTCAAAGCGAAACCTTTAATGGCATCTTACAATTTTTACAAAAAGGCACCAATAAGGCGAAGTTGAAACAGGTGGGGAAAAATGGTATCCTGGTTGTGGAAGAAGTGAAGACAATGAAAACGCTATATAATTTTTTAAACCGGATGAAATCATCGTTGAATTGATCCGTTATAAATTTATGGTCTGTGGTTTTCCGGTTACTTTCTTTTAAATCGTGGAGTAATTTGTTTAAGTTTAGGGAAATATAGGTTTTACGGTTTTCGGTTTTTATGGGCAATAAGTAATTGTTTCAGATGGAAGTTTAAAGTCATACGGTCGTGTTTTACGCGTTAATTTTCTGATGGTGAGCTTTAACCAATAACTAATAATCTTTGAACTTAAAAAACGCAAAACGGTAAACAGTCAACAAATAACGGAAACAGAAAACACAATAAAAATAATCTTCTTTTTTTTAGAAAGAGCATTTACATTTGTATGGTGGAAGAACAAGTTATTTATCCATATTATAGAACCAGCAGTTGGAGCGAAGCCTGGACAAGTAAGGTATTTCGCAGAAAAGCCATTGGCGCAGGAATTTTATTTATCGCCATGATGGTTTTACTGCCTCATTTTTTTTCAATAATTGAGGCGCGGCAGGGCATTGTATTAAACGACTGGGTATTGGTAAGAATACCACCCCGGGATTTTTCAATAACTATTTTTATTTTCCTGTGGTCCAGTTCCCTGCTTGTAATCATACGTTGTATTCAGCAGCCGGCAATTTTTTTAATAACAATATATGTGATCATAGCAATAACGCTTACAAGAATAATTACCATTTCACTATTTCCACTCGATCCCCCGCCGGGGCTTATTCATATAAAAGATCCATTGACCAGCCTTTCTTATGGAGGCAGCCAGGTGTTTATGACAAAAGATCTTTTTTTCTCAGGTCACACTGCCAATTTATTCCTGATCTATCTATGCCTTGAAAAAAAGCGGGATAAACAGTTTGCCTTATTGGCTGCCATCACGGTAGGCATTCTTGTGCTGGTGCAGCATGTACATTATACTATTGATGTAATTGCGGCGATTGTATTTGCTTATTGCGTGGTTAAATTGGCAAGACGCCTCAGCTTTCTTAAAGTATAATCTGCCTTCCGGTAAGTATAATAATTTCATAATAATAAAAAAGCCGGGCAGGTTTGCCAATCTTTTCAAAGTTGGCCGCTGACACTTGCGGATAGTTTGCCGGCTGATTTTAATTTACAATCAAACCGTTAATAATTTACAGCAAAGCTTCCTTCGGCAATGTCTTTTTGATCCAACGAACGATCCACCTCTTCAACTGTACCGGCAAATGTACCCTGGATTGTCCTGCCATTCAGGTCATTTTTTATGATGATAATTTGACCTGAGCCATAATTCCTGGATGCCTCATACCATCTATTCGTGCTCAAAGTCCGATAACCAAAATCCCCTTTATCATCACTGGAAACTTTAAGTATGCATCTTTCCCCAATTTCATTATAAAAGATGTCCACAAAAACAAGATCATTATTTCCAAGGGTAGCAGTGATCTGAAGATAATTCTTATCGTCTAGCGACTTCTTTATTTTAGTGGATATGCTTTTAGCACCAGCCGGTGCATTGTTTACTTTCATTGTAAAAAACTCAATAACCCTGGCAGGCTCTTCTTTTTTGCAGGACATATTTATAAATACAGTGGATATGCAAACAAAAAAGATGCTCAGCATCAGCTTGTTCTTTTTCATAATTTTAATTTTTAGTGTTTCCAATAACCAGTAGGCGCTTACCGGCTTCAACTTAGCTATAAAAAGTATTGTTAAAAAGAAACCAATTAATAAAAGTGCCCTGTCCAAATGGTATCGCAATTTTTGAATCCCTTCCGGATTACCATTATGCTAACAATTTTTACAGGGCACTCAACGCTACCTTTTTATACTTCATTTTTAGAAATGACCGGGGATCGTTGAAAGCGGCAATCGCAGTTTTTATGATTGCTTTTTATAGTCCTTCCATACATCCATTTCTCCATCATGAACCCTAACCAGCTTGATACTATCCTTATCTTCCAAATGGATGATATAAGTTGGTATGCTATCTGAATCGGTTGTTAGCACTTCCTGTACAAAGGTGATTGTGTAATCATAGTACTCACGTTTAACGATCTTCCTTACATCAGTTGGCATTTTTTCTTCATGATAGTTTTTTAAACTACCTGTCCATGCTCCTTTGTTGTTGTAATAGATCATGCTCTGTACGCCATTTGAAGTAAATTTGGCAGCAAAGCCTTCACCGGTTTTTTCCCAGCTTTCAGCAGTTACATTTTTATATGCTTTGCTGAAATCCTTCAATGCTTTGGGGCTGACGGCGCCCAGGTTAACGATACGATCATTTGCCGGGGTTAGTGTTTTTTCAATCTCAGTAACATTTTTCTGAGCTTCTACAACCTCCGTATTAACTGAGTTCTGAGCGTAAGCTCCATTTGTTGCTACAAGGGCGGGAATCAATCCGGCCGCCAATGTGAAAAGAATTTTTTTCATTTTTTTAAATTTTTGATTGGTTATGTAATTGTTTGTTTTTGGATTCAATTTCTGGCACTAATTAATGTTCAAATGATTTGTCGCAGAATGAAGAATTCAGGAAACAAATTTTTTTTTTATTTTTATAAAAGTCGGGAAAACAGGAGCCTCCAGGTTTGTAATTTGATACAGATCGCTCCTCCTTATATTTATTAAACTCAAGCTGGTGTGGCGCTGAAGAGATCCATGGTATTCCATACAGGCATATTTGATTTGATGGCTTGTGGGCGGTGCTGAAAAAAATTCCATCCCGCAGGGAACTATCAACAAATAAACGGATCACAAATAATACCAGTTATGGATGCCAACGATCGGCTTTTGACAAAGTCCATTGTTTTTACCGTGATCATTAGAAGGGTCGTTTAAAACAGGGATATTTTTTTTATTTCTGTAATTTTTATGTGGCTATTACCGGCTGTCCTATTTATATAACTGGCTTAAGTTAATTATATAATCACCGGGCTGATCAATATTTTGCCGTGGATTGAAACGGGGGGAAAACAAAAAATGCGCTTCTCTTATATATTTTTTTATTATCTTTCTGAAATACTTATAAATCATGACTTTTGACAATAATGCTACATATAATCTGGCAGATGAAGATCTGATCAAAAGTCTTCAACAAAATAATGCGCTTAAAAGAAGGGCGGAAGAGGAACTCTTTAACCGGCATTCGTATTTTATCAAAGAAGGGATGAACCGGTACTCCCTACCCGAAGAAGAGGCTTTTGACGCCTATTCGGATACCATTTTACAAGCCATCGGTAATATAGCCAGGGGTCTTTTTGAAAAAAGAGCTTCGGTTAAAACTTATCTCTACAGAATATTTAATAATAAATGTGTTGACCTGATTAGAAAAAAAACGACCAATAAGAGCAGCATCTACCAAACAGCGCCTATTTCGGAGATGCTGGCAATGATTGCAGATTCGGCCAAAACGGTTGTTCAACAATTAATTGAGAAATCCGACCTGGATACCCTGAAAAATAAAATCAAAGAACTGGGAGAAAACTGCAGGAAATTATTAGCAATGTTCGCAGATGGGTATAATGATAAAGAAATAGCATCGTATATGGAATATAAAACAGCGGATGTTGTAAAGACCAGCCGTTTGCGCTGTCTTGATAAATTGCGTCAATTGTATATCAATAAATAAAGACAAAAATGGATAACATGGAATATATTGATGACTATTTTAAAAGCTCACCTGGTGATGAACAAAAGCAGGAATTTGAGCAACGGATCATCAATGATGTTTCATTTGCCGGCGAAGTGGCTTTTTATATATCCGCAAACGGGGCAATAAAGGAGCAAATGCAGGAAGAAAAAAAGCAACGTTTCAGGCAAATATATTATGAGCAAAAAGTAATACCAATCACAAAACGTCCCGTTAGAAAATTAATGCAGTACATGGCCGCGGCCAGCGTGATCGCCGCTGTTGTTCTTTTAACATGGTTTTTAACTGGCAGTAAAACATCGCCCCAGCAACTGGCTGATCAATACATTCAACAAAATTTTCAAACTTTGAGTGTGAAAATGGGCAGCCCGGACAGTCTCCAAACGGGCCTCCGTTTATTCAACCAGGATAAATTGACTGAAGCGCTTAACCAGTTTGAAGGAATTTTAAAAAATGATCCAACAAACGATGAGGCAAAAAAATATGCAGGTATTGTTTCCCTCCGCCTTACACAATACGACAAAGCCCTGGGCTATTTTTCATCATTGGCATCTGAAACCCTCGAAATTAACCCGGGTAAGTTGTATGTAGCAATAACATTGCTAAAAAGAAATCAAACAGGTGATGTGGCGACCGCAAAAAAACTCCTGCAGGAAATAAAGGAAGAAGACCTGGAAGGAAAAGCAGACGCGGAGAAATTGTCCGAAAAATTATAAGTTTTTACCTATTTTTAGTATACTAAAAAACCTATACAATGAATAAAGCATTTACATCATTAAAGTCGGTAATATTACAGGGATGTTTTATTACCTGCATTCTATTGTTTACATCATGCCACACCACCAGGCAGTTTATTGACTGGCAGGTAGAATTTAAGAGTGGTATCACCGAACAGGAGAAAAGGAAGGCCATGACAGAAGTCAATAAATTTATTTTGGATTATTTAGATACCGCAGGTTCGATTTCGATGCACAACGCTTCGGGAGTAATGTCAGCACCCGCTCCTACACCTGTTTCTGCTGCTGATGCTCCAGCTCCAAGCCCTGCCCCTTCCCCAGCTCCGGGACCAGGGTTGCCGGTTACCAGGTATGATCCATGTTCACCATTAACATTTTCAAGTGAAGACAATTCCACCGGGGTACGTTTACGTGTTGTAGCAGGGCCATGCAGGCAAGTGCCTAAAGGTTCGTTAATTGTTCACGTAGGGCCGGTAATTTTACCTGATCCGTTTATTCATGGTATACTGCGTATTCTGGATCTTAATAAAAACAGGTTTAATAATTCACCCAGGTAAATAATAATTAGACATATTGCCAATATCAAAATACCGGCAATATTGACAGGAATGGCATTTGTGAAAATGGTATATAATTAAGAGGCATTTTGAGTAAAATTCTTTATGATGGGCTATTCTGATAAACCAAATCGCTTTTCAGCTCTTCATCTATTGTTATTCAGCAGGTATTTAATTTTCAGGAGGTATAAACGTTTATTTATTATTAATAGTTTGTTACTTCTTTCAGGCAGCTTGTTCTGCCAGTGCCCCCGTATTAATTTTTTTAAAGAGAAGGTAAATTCTTTTATTTTCGATGAAAAAAAAATAAAAAGCCAGTCGAATGAATTATTGCAATTGCAACAGCAAATGAAAGCATGTCATTATGAGGCAGATTCTTCTTTTATGTTCCTGCTGCAAATGATTGGTTTTTTAAATTTTAAACAAACCGATTACCAGGGGGCGATCAATTTTACCAACGAATCGATTGTTGCTGCAAGAAAATGCATCAGCAACCATTCCTGTAATATACAGGCCCTGGTACATAACTATTCCAACCTGTTTTATTATTATAATCAAACAGGGCAACTGGAAGAAAAATATGCCGCTATCGATAGTTGTATTTTATATTTCTTACAGGGAAGTGGTGGATTTAATAAGGTGCGGGTTCAGATGGTTATTTCAGCGCTGGATGAAAAAACAACTTATTTGTTTAATAAAGGTGAATATAGCCTGTGCTATAGAGATTCAAAGTTAGGCGAAGATATTACAGAGAAATATTATCACGGCGAAGACAGTACCAGTTATATTGCAAATTTCGTATCCCACCAGGCGAACTGCCTGTATTTTTCCAAAAAAATTTCCAGTGCAGAAAAACTTTCGGAAGGCAAAATATCTCAATTAGAAAAAACACGTGATCGCAACCTGCTCCATCCTTTTTATGGTTTGCTGGGATTAATCAACAGGGATAAAAAAAATTATACGGAAGCGATATCATATTTTCAGAAAGCGTATTATGCAACTGCACAAAATAAAGATAGTGCAGGCTGCGCTCAAAACCTGGCGTTTATCGGCAGTGTGTATGCAAAATATTTCAACCGTTATGATACCGGGTTAAAATACTGTGCGCGCGCATTAAAATACGCCCATGCAGACTCATTGGTAATTTTAAAGGAAACCGGAAATATTTATGTTTTGAAAGGAATGTATGACAGGGCGCAATATTTTTTTCAGCAGGCATTTAATACTGTTCAGCAGGGGATGAATGAATCCACGATGTTGCAAAATTCATTTCAATTTCCCGGTTTTAACATGCTACAAAGTTTATCAGACCTGGTAACGGAAAAGGGGGACGCGTACGTGCAGCAATATTACCACACAAAAAATGACCGCTACCTTAAAATGGCATTGGGCATCTATAAAAAAGGCGACCTTTTTTTGGCTAAAATAAAGAATGAGCAACAATTGCAATTGGGTTCCAACCTTGTGTGGAGAAGCACCGCACGCAATTTATATGAGCATGCTATTGAAGCATGCTATGCAAATAACAATATAGAAGATGCGTTTTATTTTTTTGAAAAAAGCCGTGCCATCTTATTAAACGACCAGATCAATGAACAGCGTTGGATGGCAGATACAGATATCGCAAAACTGGCAAAAAATAAAAAAAAAACCATTGATCTTGAAAGAGACCTGGCAGCCCTTCCAGCCTCTTCAAACGAATATTTAACCATTCAAAATAAACTGGGAGCCAATTCCCGTGAACTGGATGGGTTGGTTCGTACTATTAAAAATAAAAAGCCCCTGTTCTATCAAAATTATTTGGACACGGTTTTTATGACTGTTCCGCAATTAAGGAAAAATATATTGAATGATTCCAAAACACTGGTGGAGATATTTTCAGGGGATAGCGCAGTATATGCGTTAACCATTACCCCCAGCCAACATTTTTTGACAAAAATCAATAAGCAATCATATGATAGTTTAACCGGTTCGTTTAATTTGGATATCACAAACCCCGGCAGGCTGAATAAGAACTTTGCAGGATTTATAAAAACGGCTCAGCTCCTCTACAGTTTATTATTCCGGAATATTAATCCGCCTGATGGCAGCATCATTATTTCGCCGGACGGGGTTAGTTATCCTTTTGAAGCATTGGTAACCAATGAGGAAAATGGTAAGCCTGTTTACTTTCTTAATCATTATGCTACCAGTTATACCTATTCTGTAAAATATTTAACCAACCAGTTTGCTGTTAATACAAATACCAGTAATAATGTTTTAGGAATAGCACCGGTTCAATATAATTATCTCAACCTGGCAGAACTTCATGGAAGTGATCTCTCTTTAAAAACTATCAATAATTATTTTAGTGACGTTACAAACTATGTTTTGGAAAAAGCCACCAAGAATAATTTTCTGCAAAACTTTCCCAAATACAATATCATCCAGCTTTACACACATGCCGCAGATAGCAGTAGCAAAAATGATCCTGTAATTTATTTCGCGGATTCGCCATTGTATTTATCCGAACTGCTTCCTGACCAGAAACCGGTTACACAACTGGTGGTATTATCAGCCTGCGAAACCGCCAAAGGAAAATTATACGAGGGCGAGGGCATCTTTAGCTTTAACCGGGGATTTGCGGCGTTGGGAATACCCGCAGCAGTCAGTAACTTATGGTCGGTAGATAATGAATCCACCTATCTCATTACCGAACTTTTTTACAAATATTTATCACAGGGATTGCCCACTGATATCGCCTTGCAAAAAGCAAAGCTGGAGTTCATCAACAATAGTACTTCCAAAGAAAACAAATTGCCTTATTTCTGGGCAGGTTCTATTTTGACGGGTAAGGTTGATATCATTAAAAGCAATCCGGGTTTCCCCTGGAAAGGATTCGCTGCTGCGGCAATAACATTGTTATTCATTGGCTATTTTACAAAAAAATATCTGGACAAGCAGAAGAAAAGCAAACCGGTTGATTATCCTAAGCAGGCATAATTTTTTTTATTGATTGCCACCCCACTCAATCGCATACAATATTTCATAATCAGCGTATAAGCATTACCGTACCGTTTCTAAATATTTCATTTCCGGCGTATCCAATGGCCGATGCGGTCCAAATGTACGCACCGCCAGGTTGAGCCTTACCGTTAAAAAAACCATCCCATCCCCGGGAATATACCCCTGTAAAAAATACAACCTGCCCGAACCTGTTGTAAACCGTAAAATTTTTAAACTGTTTAATCCCGGCCGGAAGCGCTTTTAATACTTCATTCAAACCATCCCCGTTGGGCGTAAAGGCGGCGGGTACATATATTTCAGGCCCATCGTATATTTTTATACGGATCGTATCAAAGGATTCGCAACCCAATGGTGTAAAAACTCTCAAAATATAGCTGCGGTCCCTGTTGTTAGTGGCAACCGGGTTGAATATATTGGGATCGCTTAAACCGGTGGGCGGACGCCATTCATAGCTAATGCCCCCGCTGGCGCTTAACTGTACGGGCTGATGGGTGGATGCAATGGTATCATTGCCCGCAAAGGCATTGGTGGCATAAATTGTAATATTCTTTTGAACAGTATCCGAGTAACATCCTGCTGATGAAATGCCAAATAATTTCACGGGAAAATTTCCGCCGGCTGTAAAAATATGCAGGGTATCTTTTGAAGTGGAAATGGTTCCGTCATCAAAATTCCATTGCCATTGTGCGATGTTGTTTCCCGGCATATTGAACCCGTTAAAGTTTACATCGGCATTTTTACAGGCATTGGCTACCGCAAAGTCAATAACGGGCCTGGTATTAATGAATAAGGTGGCAATACTGGTATCGCCATTGCAGCCGTTACTATTTTGAGCAACCAATTTTACCTGGTGATAACCGCCCGTGAAAACGATGGCCGCATTTTGGGTAACAGCCGAACTGCCATTGTCAAAATTCCAGAACCAGCCTCTAATCGTTCCGGAAGTTATAACCGATGAATCAGTAAATTGGATGGGTTTATCTTCACATAACGGCAAAGTATACGCGAATTTGGCCAGCGGCCTCGATTCAATATGGATCGTTTTTTTTACCGTGTCGGATATGCAGCCATCGCTATTTTTTACCGCCATCCGAATAGTGAAATCACCGGTTGTGCTATAGGTTGTATTTGGGTTTTTAGAAGTGGAGGTAATACCATTGCCCAGATCCCACCACCAGTTGTTGACAGCATTTGCACCAGTACTATAAGACGAATCATTAAATAATGCAGGCAGCAATAAACAGATAGGCGTATTATTAAAATAAGCGACAGGCTTTGGTAATATATTTACCTGCCTGATTGCGATATTACTTGCACACCCATTGGCGCTTTTTGTAACCAGCGACACCAAATGCAGTCCCGGCAAACTATATGCGAATGAAGGGTTTTGAATGTATGCTAGTTTAGTATTGGCAGAGTCCAGATTCCATCTCCAGTCGGCGATGGCGCCATCGTCTGCAACGGAAATACCGTTAAATTGTACAGCGGTATTCATACATTGATCATCCGTGAAAGTAAAATCCGCTGTTGGGTTTTCATACACCTGCACCATGTGTGTGGTGGTGTCTGAGATGCACCCTTCCAGCGATTGTACCGCAAGCCTTACCGTTTTAAAGCCGGGCGCTGAATATACTTTTGACGGATGTTGCGAAGTGCCGGTATCACCATCGCCAAATTCCCAGAACCAATTATTGATGGTGCCAAATGTGGCGGAGGAAGTATTGGCAAAATTTACAGAAGAATCAAGAACACACGCATTATTAAAAGTGAAATCCGCCAAAGGCACGCTTCCGATAATTATCTTTTGTGTATTTACTTCTGTGCAGCCATCTGCACCTAATACGGTTTGTGTTACTGTATAATTGCCTGCCGCGGAATAGGCATGTTCCGGAGTGATACTAACAGAATCAATGGGACTTCCGTCTCCAAAATTCCAAAAGGTTTTTAGCAATGGGGCAAAAGAAATAGTGGAATCCAAAAATGCGATCTTTTCCCCGATACATTTTTTTTGGTTTGGCAAAAACCCAAACATCGGCTTTAGCGCCGTACACATTTGCTGCAGGTTTTTTGCCCCGCCTGTGCTCCCGGTAAAGCCCCAGAATACCAATGGATCACCGGCAAAAACTTCGGTTGTAAAATCTCTAAAGGCACTTAGCCTGAAAACACCATCAACATAAGCTGATAAGGTTTTGGTTGGTTCATCCCATAGTATGCGTAGTATATGCCATTTGCAATCTTCAATATTATCGCTTCCGGCCAGGGCCGTAACCGGGCCTGCTATATTATTTACAGGCAGCGGGGCTACTGAGTCCTTATGATTTAAATCACCATTTAACTGGATAGCAATATGATCAAAAAAAGGGTCTCCATCTGGCCCCTGTGCAGTGGGGCTTCCGTTTTGCCAGGTATCAATGGTTACGCCAACAGCCGGGTGTACCCCGGAATAACCAAGCCCGTTGCCAACTGTTCCAACGCTGGTACTGATCGGTTGTAACACAAACGCTATTCCATCTGCACCATCGCTGTCTGCACATCCCAGGAAAACATCAAATTTGAAATCGAAGGATTGGGTTAAATTGATTTTATTATTATTCCATACGGAACCGGTCTGCGAAAAAGCATCATTTGTCAGTGTATAACAATGACAGTCGTTCTTCGATGCATTTCCATTGAGGGTATATTGAGCAAAAATAGAATTACCAATAAATATAGAAACCAAAAAAAGAATCAATTTTCCCATCATGATATATCCGGACACTTAAAATTAGATTAACCTTTTCCCACGTTTACCCCGAAAGCCGCCCAAAAAATGATTTCAGCGCTTACCAGGTAAGTTTTTTAATTGCCACGAATGCATTAATTAATACGTATAAAGACAATTTTATAAAAAAATTCGTGCATTAGTAGCAAAAATAAAAAATCTAAACAGTTTTATAAACCAAAAAAGGCCATCCGCCAAATGCGGGTGGCCTGAATTAGCTTACCAGGTATAAAACTACCAGGCTTTTTTAGCTACACCATCTTTTACGGCTTCCAAAGCTCTTGCCTCACCGAGCATCGTGGTCATTTTATTACCCTTGCCGTCATCCCCCTGGGCCATATATCCGCCACGGGCTGTTTTGGTTATCACTGCATCCTGCATGGGAACGTTTTTTTCTTTCGTTTTCATGCAATAAGCTGTTAACATGTTTGACATTTTGTAGAATTTATGGTTAGTAAATATGGGTGAAGTAGTAAACTTCAGGGTACAAGCTACTAAAAATATTGGTTTTGGCAAAAAATAGCGCTTTGAGAGGATGACTGTCCGGAGGGCCGGAACGGGGATATATTGAAAATTGGGCGTTCATCCCTATAATGTATAGCAGGTTACGACACGAAATACCAGTATAAAAATGGGCCACCTGCCAACAGCCCATTAATATTAAAATAAAATAAATACGCCGTATATATTGAGTCGGCAAGTAACGCAAGCTGCGAATTCCGGTCGTTGTATTCATTTGCCGAAAATATAGCAAGCTTATATTTACCCATCACTTATATCCTGCCAAAAAATGTAATATAAAAAATAGAGGAATGTTCCTCATCTCCAACAGGCACTATATTATCACCTACAATGTTATGACCGCCTGCTTTAAAACCGGTATTTGCCATCACCTGCTTATTTATTCCCGCATGTAAAATTAAAGCCGCAATCAACATGCCCACAGCTAAATGCCTCTTGATCACAGTAATTTGTTTCATAATATGTTTTGGTTTTTTCAACGCAAATGTATCATTTCCGGCCCCCGGCCGAAATCACATAAATATGTGAAAAAATGATTTTGTAAAAACAGTAATGCCTTCATTTCATAACGAATATGAAAACGGCTTAAGAGGTTATATGATCCTGTCCTTAAATGCTTTCGCAACTGCCTCACTTTTGCTATTCACGTGTAATTTTTCATATATTTTTTTGATATGACTTCTTACCGTATCGATGGCAATAAACATATCAGATGCGATCATTTTATAACTAAACCCATCCACCAACAACTGGAGCACTTGTTTTTCACGGTCGGATAAATTGTAATCCTCGCCCTTTTCATTATTCATGGAAGAAAACATTTTCAATACCTGGGTAGCAACAGAAGCAGTCATCGGTGCGCCCCCTGTGTTAGCTTCGGCAATGTATTCCAGCAGCTTACCCGGCGGTGTTTTTTTCAGGATATACCCATTGGCACCATTGCTAATGGCCTGGAAAACATTTTTATTATCATCAAATACAGTCAGCATCAATATTTTCACTGCTGTGTTGACGGCCCTGATCTGTTTTAATCCTTCAATTCCATTTACACCGGGCATATCAATGTCCATCAGTATCACATCAGGATTAAAGGCTTGCACTTCTTCCACCACATTATTACAATTTTTAAATCCTGCCAGCACATCAAAACCCTCAGATCCGCCAATGAGCATTGTGAGGCCTTCTCTCAGCTGGGGATTGTCTTCATATAGCAAAACTTTTATCATAATTAATTGATTAATGGAGATGAATAGTTGTCAGCAACATTTCTTTAACAAAATTAACTGCTTAATTTCTACCGGGCAACCACATAAAAATGTGAGTGCTGAAAACCTCATCCGGGTTTAGAAACGGGTGAGGTTGATCCTAAAACCCTCTTCCCCCGGTCATAATCCTATATAGTTTGGGTGCAAGCGAACGTAACATTTTACCGGTGCCAATGCAAATTGCCAACACTATAACCGGGGCCAGGAAATAGACCAATAAACGATAATAAGGGAAATAACCAAAGACCGTAAACAGGTACATGGTAATGTACTGGATAACGGGTACGTGCAGGCCGTAAATGACAAATGAAAATGAAGTGGCCCATACAAACCACTTCCTGCGCATGCACCATCTTACCAGGTCATCGCTTCCATACCATACAGCCATGATGCCTGCAAGTATGGTGATAGTGTGCAGTGAAATAAGCATCCAGAAAGCAGACGTCGACCAAAAGCTCACCGTTGTGTCAACCTCCAATTCAAAAGCCATAAATGTTTTAATAATACTGACCCCGATAAAGAATAGCCATCCCAGGTAGTGGCTGTACCATTCCGGTTTTTTATCTATCGGGTAATTGGTTTTATTTAGCCAGATACCCAACGAAAAAAATAACATGCCTTGTCCTTCAATGTATACATACTGAAATCCAAAATACCATAATAAAAATAATCCTGTAAACCAAATGGCAGGATACCGCGTCACCACCCATTTAAAAACAGGATAAAGCATATTATAAATAAACAGGCTTCGGATAAACCATAACTGGAAGGACGCGGGGGCCAGTATCCAGCGATGCAGGATACCACCCCAGCCAATTTCAGTATAAGGCCGGTTATCGCCTAACTGATCAATCGTTGCATCCCTCACCAATTGGGCAGTGAAGGGGAATTGCTGTAATAAAAAGGTAATCGCCAATCCTACGGCACTCCAGGAAAAATAGGGGATCATTAAAGTGGAAAACCGGTTACGTACCCGTTCTGCATAAGGCCGGTGATCACGCTGGGCAAAAATATATCCTGAAATAATAAACAGCATCGGGATCCTGAAACGAAGCGCACCATTGGCCAGGAAATACTCGATAAACGTAGTAAATGTAAGCTCTTCATTCACCATGCTGTAGGGCTGCAGGTACCCCTGTTTTAAATTATACCCATGCACAAACATTAATAATGCAATACAAACAAATGAAAAAAAACGAAATTTCTGACTGATGAAGCGATTCATATTTAGTATACTAATGTTTTTGAGTTATATAGAAGTCCACCTTTAGGGAATGCCGTTTAAAAGAGGAATAATGTTCAATATTCAATGCTCAACCCTCCGAACCTCCTTTTAAGGATTTTGGGCATTCAATGGTATACTGACCACTACTGCGGTGCCTTCCCGGGGTTTTGAATGTATAACTACTTTCCCATTCATTGCATCTGCACGTTTTTGCATATTGCCCAGCCCATTGCCGTCATCCGCCACGGCTACATCAAAGCCAACTCCGTCATCCTTCACTACCAGTGTTAATATTTTATTGTGAACGGTTATCTTCATTACAACGGTACTCGCCTTTGAATACTTGGCCGCGTTATTCACTGCTTCCTTGAACACTAAAAAGAAATCCCTTCTTGCCTCCATATTTAATTTTACATCATACACCAGGTCTTCCGCAATAAATTCCAATTCTATTTCTTTCGGTTCCAGCACATTTGTGGCAAACTCCCTCATACGCGCAATAATTTTTTGCATGCTGTCGTTGCTTGGTTTTATACTCCATACAATATCATCCATGGCGTCCATCATCCGTTGGCTGTTATCTGTTATCCTGGCAAGGTATTCTGTAGTTTTAACCGCGTCGCTGGTCATCTTGCTTTTTGCCATAGCGCTCAATATATTGATGGTGCTTAATGTACTTCCCATATCATCATGCAGGTCGCGGG
>JBDTVX010000094.1:0-15460 GCA_040007015.1 Ferruginibacter sp.
CACTTCGTAAATGATCACCTTTTCCCTGCCCGCCTTGGTTGTTTCAATGGTTACTTTTCCACGCAGTACCACTCTTCCTCTTCCTGTATGAAACCCCGCTTTTACACCTTCAAAGCCATAAATGACACCGCCTGTTGGAAAATCGGGCCCCTTTACGTGTTTGATCAGGTCATCAATTGAAATTTCCTTATCATCAATATATGCCACGCAGGCATCAATTACTTCACTAAGGTTATGAGGCAGCATATTCGTTGCCATACCTACCGCGATACCACTAGAACCATTAAGCAGCAATTGCGGAATGCGGGTGGGCAATACGGTTGGCTCCTTCAGGGAATCATCAAAATTAAGCTGGTGATCCACCGTTTCTTTTTCAATATCCTCCAGCATTGCTTCCGCAAACTTTTGCATACGAACTTCCGTATAACGCATGGCTGCGGGCGGATCTCCATCCTGGCTGCCAAAATTACCCTGGCCATCGATCATGGTATATCGCATAGACCAGTCCTGCGCCATACGCACCATGGTATCGTAAATAGATGCATCACCGTGGGGATGAAATTTACCCATCACCTCTCCTACGATACGGGCGCTTTTTTTATAAGCTTTATTACTGTAATTGCTCAATTCATTCATGCCAAAAAGTACACGCCGGTGCACCGGTTTCAAACCATCCCGAACATCGGGCAAGGCACGCCCCACGATCACACTCATTGAATAATCGATATAGGATGTCTTCATCTGTTCCTCAATGTTTACTGGTATTATTCTTCCCCTGTTACTTGCCGCCCCACCATCATTCGGCGGCAGCATTTCACCATTTAAATCTTCGTTATTTTCCATATAAATTTATAGTCTGCAAAAGTACCGATTTTAACCCACTTAACCTCATATATAACAAGTGTTTAGGAGGGTTTTTTTACACATTTACGAGGGGAATGTGGAGAAGATTTTGGGCAGGGTTTTAACAACACCGTAGTAGAAAAATGGTTTACTAATTAACATCTTTTTCCCACATTATTACCTATGAAAGCATATTTCAGGCTAAAATGCCCGTACAGCCCTTACATTATTAGGATCACTGATATCACTTACTGATTGCTCGCCGCTACCAAAAAATTTTCCGTAAGCGCCCTCATTGGTATTCTGATAGGCAGTTGAGCTCCAATAATAAGAGCTACCAGAAAAATTGCCTAACCCTTCCAGGTACAAATTGCGGTACATAAGGTTTAATTCGTCTACACTGGGCAAATACCAATCAGAATAAGTATTTAATACCAACCCATCACAAATAGATGCGGCGTAAACGCCTGGATTAAAAAAATTAATAAAACTGGTGTTGGCCCGGCCGCTAAACAGCCCCTGCAGCTGTGCATAAAAATATTCACCCGCTTCGGCTCCTGGATTGTTCCATTTAACACCAGTGCTTTGATCGCTGGGGGCTGCCACCAAACCATGGTTACCAGAGGCATCCAGATAAAATATAATACCTCCGCCATAGCTTTCGCCGATGGAGTGTTGTGATCCGGATTGGGTAGCGGATTTTTTATTTAAAAGATACCAGTTGCCGCCATCGCTGATGAGCTGCAGTTCGTCATATTGAGATGACAAGGATGCAGAAGCAGCCCCATCAATAGTTTCCCCTGAGACCGTGGCGACAAGTACAGTAGCGGTGTTAATACTCTTAATAGTATATATTCTGCCCGTTATAGCTCCTGCGGACGGCAAACTGATGGTAATACCAACCGTATTATTGCATAGCACTACCGCGTCGTTAATACCCAAAGCAATACTGGCCGTTACGGTTGTTACTTTGTTGCTGACGGAGCCATTGACATCGAGTGTTGATGTTGGGGCGTTGGTTCCTATGCCTACCTGGGCCTTTGTTAAAAATGCTGCCGACAGAACTAATAAAAGGAAGATCTTTTTCATATCATTTAGTTTACGTGTTTACAATATCGCAGTACTTATATAAATCAGCCCTGAGGGGAAGTTCCGGTGTAATTATTTGAACAACACCTATCATTTAAAAAAATCAAATATAATATTAATTGAATAAATGTTGCAATTGATTAGTTCTCAACAGATGATATTTTTGCCATCGTAATATATATCGTGAGGTCACTGTATGACAAAATACAGTTGATAAAAATAATATTTTTCTGCAATGCGCAAATATCAGTGTTCCCAGATTCCAATGAATGAATTTCAATCCTGTTTTAAACAGATTAGGTCATATAATTTTACGGATAATCGATTTCATATACCGGCGTTTTACCAGGATAAAGTGCATTTAAAATTGCACCCGGGATGTTGGTAAAAAGATGAAATCCCGGCAAGCGGAATGGCAAACGTTAGGTAGAAACAATCTTACACGAATCGCTTCTATTAATAAACTAAACAATAACTTGCCGCTCTAAAGAATAATTACGTGAAAAACATATTGCTTTTTGGCGCCGGAAAATCTGCTACGGTACTGATCGATTATTTGATCGCTGAAGCACCGGGTAACAACTGGAACATCATCATTGCGGATGCCAATAAGGAACAGATTGTTGCCAAAACAAATAATTCGCCATTTACCAGGGCGGTGCAAACAGATATCACCGATGATTCGCAGCGGTCTAAGCTAATTCGGCAGGCGGCTATTGTAATTTCCATGATGCCCCCTGCCCTGCATTTTTTGATTGCGAAGGATTGCGTGGAATATAAAAAAAATCTACTGACGGCCTCCTACCTGGATGCTTCCATTAAAAGCCTGCAAACGGAAATCCTAAATAAAAAATTATTATTTATTTGCGAGATGGGACTTGATCCGGGAATTGATCACATGAGCGCTATGAAAATAATTGATGGAATAAAGGCAAGGTCCGGGATAGTTACTTCTTTTAAAAGTCATTGCGGCGGATTGGTAGCCCCGGAAAGTGATGATAACCCCTGGCACTATAAAATAAGCTGGAACCCTCGCAACGTGGTAAATGCGGGAAAAGCTGGCGCAACGTATAAACTGAATGATACGATTCAACACAAGGATTATAAAGAATTGTTTGATAATTGCCCGGAAGTATATATTGATGGGGCGGGGAGCCTGGCGGCCTATCCAAACAGGGACTCATTGGGTTACCTGCCCGTTTATAAACTGGAAAATATAAAAACATTTGTGCGGACTACTTTGCGGCATCCTTCTTTTTGCGTTGCATGGAACGCCATTGCACAAGCCGGTCTGGCGAATGAGGAGCATATTTTAAACGCCGGTGAATTAACTTTTGCAAAATGGTCGGCCCCGGTTATTCCGTTTGTAAATGATAGCAATAGAACTTTGCTGGAATTTGCTGGTATATTTGATGAAACTTTGGTACCGGCTAAGGTAAAAACATCTGCAGATATTTTGCAGTATCTATTGGAAACAAAGCTAATGATGCACCCGGCGGATAAAGACATGATCGTAATGCTGCACGAAATAGAATATGAACATTCGGGTGCAACCATTAAAATAGAAAGTAGCCTGGTAGTAAAAGGCACGGATCATTCGCGAACTGCAATGGCAAAAACGGTTGGACTTCCTTTAGGTATTGCCGCTAAATTAATTTTGAATGGCACCCTTCAACTCACGGGAATTCATATTCCCACCATAAAAGAAATTTACGATCCTGTTTTGTTTGAATTGGAAAAAGCAGGTATCTCGTTTACCGAACGTAAGTTATAAAAAATATTATTTTTGTTTACGTATAACATTTTTATCTTTGTCGTATAAAATTGGTTTCAAAGTTAAAATATTTTATTATGGATGCTAAAATAACATTAAGCTTTGATGAATCGGTGATAAGTAAGGCCAAGCGTTATGCTGAAGATAATAATATCAGTCTTTCACGTCTTACCGAATTTTTATTAAATAAAGTCACCAGCAAAAGCTACCAGTCTTTGGAAGATCTTCCAATTTCCGATTGGGTAAGTAGGGTTGGCGAGGGTGAAGTGGTTTATCAAACAAAGCCCCGTAAAAGCAAAGATTTAAAAAAAGAATACCTTAAATCTAAAAAATGAGGATATTCCTGGATGCCAATATTCTTGTATCGGTCCTCAATAAAGAATACCCTCTTTTTACTTACTCGGCCAGGATTTTAAGTTTGGCCGATAACAAAAAATTTATCGTTTACACCTCCCCCATTTGCCTCGCCATTGCTTTTTATTTTGCTGAAAAAAAGAGCGGCACTTCTATGGCAAAGAGAAAAATTGAAATACTGGCCGGTAAACTTTCCATCACAAATGTTGGTAAAGATGAAGTGCTTCAAACCTTACAAAATAAAAAGGTAAATGATTTTGAAGAGGGCATTGAATATTATGCGGCCGTGAGCCGTAAGTGTGATGTTATTATTACTGAAGACGTAAATGATTTTTATTTTTCGGCTACGCCTGTACTCAATTCAAAAACTTTTATTGAAAAGCATTTGTTTTAGCCTTTCAAAATTTTTCTAAGCTCCTCCACACCCTCCGTTGCAGTTTTTTCAATAAAGGTAAGATTCGGATAATGTTCCACTTCCGGGATCTTTTTATCGATAATGAACTTAGGAAGATAGGGTGGTGCGTAGTGCAATAGAGAAGCCGCAGGATAAACCTGTAAAGAGGTACCCACCACTACAAAATAATCACAATCGTACATCATACTGACCGCTTTTTCGATCATGGGAACCGCTTCACCAAACCATACAATATGTGGACGGAGTTGCGATCCGTCTTCGGCGGTATCCCCCATTTTTATATCACCCCTGATCTCGTATATCATTGATTCATCCTTCTCGCTCCTCATTAAAAATATCTGGCCATGCAAATGAATAACTTTAGTTGAGCCACCTCTTTCATGCAGGTCATCAATATTTTGCGTGATAACCGTTACATCAAAATCTTTTTCCAGGGCTGCCAGGCCAATATGTGCGGCATTGGGTTTTGCCGCGGCCACATCCCTTCGCCGGTCATTGTAAAAATCCAATACCAGCTGAGGATTTTTTTCCCATCCCCCGGGTGATGCCACTTCATATACATCATAACCGTTCCACAATCCATCGCTGTCACGGAAAGTCTTTAGCCCGCTTTCAGCGCTGATACCAGCGCCGGTGAGTACTACAATATGCTTTTTTTTCATTACCCAAACTTACGGATTCTGCGGATTGCTTTTTAAATATTTTAATCTTTTGAAAACAATTATTCCACCGGCAGTGATCATCAATAATGGCCAAACGGAGATGAACGCTACAAGCAGGTCCGCTATCCAGTCTGCCCCTGCTTTGAATGCATTACTGACACGTGTTAAAAAAGAAGGACTTATATCAACAGGTATAAATCCCGGGGCAGGCTGATAAACACTCAAATTAATAGTACTGAATGCTGATTGATGGGAGAGATATTCAACACGGCCGGCGGCGGCTTCAATTTCTTCCTGTATCCCATTTATTTCACCCTGTACTTTTAGCACATCTTCCATGTTTTTCGACCCCTTCAGGAAATCAAGGTATTTCAGCCGAACCTGTTTCTTTGCTTCCAGTCTCGACCGGGTATCAATGACTTCACCGGTTACGTCCTGGCTGGTAATTTTGCGTTCCAATACTTTCGTATCGCCCGCGGCCAATTCATTCATCATTGTTTCAAATTGCTCAACGGGAACTTTTATGGAAAGGATGGTCTCTGATTTTTCATCTGTCAGGTTTTGTTCTTCCTGCGCAATATAACCGCCAAATTGCCGGATGGTATTGTGAATGGCTTCGTTGGATTTTTTAAAGTCTTTTACTTCCAGTAATACCGTTGCGGTTTTAATTATTTTTTTATCCCAATCTATATGTGTCGCGTGTTGCAGGAGCGATTGGGTGCCACCGGAATCTTTTAAATCCTGTTTTAAATTGCCGATCGGAATTTGCTGTTTTTCTTCCTTATTATCCTGGAAGGGTGGCTCTTTTTTTTCAAGGTTTGATAAGGCACTGTCCTGTGGTTCGATAATTTTTGATTCCTGATTACAGGAAAATAAAATGAATAAGCATAATAAGAAGGAGCAGAATAGTTTGGGGTTCATAACAATGAGTTTAATGTTAACAGATGCTCATTGATACAAATTTCACAATAAAAGAAACCTTATATAAATGTTAATGAAAATAGAAACCTCACCCCCGCCCTCTCCAAAGGAGAGGGAGCCAGACCCTGCGAATGGTTGACTCTTAACCTCACTCCCCGCCGTCTCTCCCGAAAAAAAAGATCGGGATCTTCGACAAAAGAGAGGGAGGGAGCATGGTTCTTTTATATTCCATTAAAATATTTAACTATGCTCAACATTATTATCGCTATATACGTTTTATTATTTATATACTTTTTTACTTTATTTACTTTATCTATTTTATTTATTTTCAAACCAAACACACTCCTCACTTCTCCCCTGCCAGTTCCATCACTATCTTCCATTCTTCGTCTGTAACCGGCTGTACAGATAACCTGCCCAGGCGAACCAATGCCATCTCACGCAAACGCTTATCCGCTTTTACCTGTGCCAGTGTAACAGGCTGTTTTAATTTTCTTACAGGTTTAAGGTCAACCACTACCCAGGCATCATCATCCGTTGTGGGATCCTGGTAAGCTTCTTTTGCAACCTTTGCAATACCAACAATTTCTGTTCCTTCATTGCTGTGGTAAAATAATACTTCATCACCTTTCTTCATTGCCCTTAAATGAATTCTTGCCGCATAATTTCTTACCCCATCCCAAAATGTTTGCTTGTCTTTTACCAATTGTTCCCAGCTATATTTATTGGGCTCTGATTTAACTAACCAATGTGGCATGATATTTATTTTTTAAAATTGTGAAAAAAAGTCCCCGTTTGCAAACTTATGAAGGTTGATTTAAAATATATGATTATAAACAGGTTATTTTAAAACCAATATGAATCTTCTTTCGTAGCTCCCACTGAATAATCATTTATAAAAATGAATTCATTTTTTTTCTAAACTTTTTTCACTACAAAATTTAATTCGTATGCCAACAAAAAATTCATCCGACAAAGAACTTCTGGCAGAGAGTAACATTAAAAATTTATCCAGGAGAAATTTCTTAGGATATATTGGAGGTGCTTCTGCATTACTTGTAACAGCCGCTGCATGTAAAAAAAACGACGACCCCACTAATAATAATAGTGGCGTAGACCTGGGGTCAGGCGATCCGGGAATTTTAAATTATGCCTATGCATTGGAACAAATTGAAGCAGCTTTTTACACCAAGGTTTTTGAATCTCCCTACAGCGGCATCAGCGCCTCCGAAAGCGCTTTATTAGGAGATATCAGGGACCATGAAATTGCTCACCGGGAATTCTTTAAAGCTGCTTTGAAAACAAGCGCTATCCAGGCCTTGGAGTTAGATTTTTCTTCCATCAATTTTAGCAGCAGGGACAGTGTACTAGCTACTGCAAAAGCATTTGAGGACCTGGGCGTATCTGCGTATAATGGTGCAGGTAAGTTAATAGCGAGCCCGGCTTATTTGTTATTGGCAGGTCAGATTGTTTCGGTTGAAGCACGGCATGCTGCATATATCAGGGACCTGATTGCACCCGGAACTTTTGCTGATGGTCTTGATGTAAACGGGCTGGATATGAGCCGTTCGCCGAGCGAAGTTTTTGCGATTGCAGGTACCTATGTAAAAACTAAATTAAACATAAGCAATTTACCAACCTCTTAAATTTATTTTATGAAAATTGAAAATATAATCAATCAAATTGAAAGCGTAGATCCTGAAATATTCGAAAGGCTTGATGGCAGAAGAAGCGCTATGAAGAATTTTGCAAAATTTTCCGGCAGAATGGCTTTAGCGTCTTTGCCGCTGGCATTTGGTTCAATGCTGAACAAGGCATACGGTAGCCCGACAGATGCAATTACCGATGTACTGAATTTTGCATTGACATTAGAATACATTGAATCCGAATTTTATAAAGCCGGCTATGCCGCAGGTGTTGCCGGAACGTTGGCCATACCGGCCGGGGCCCCGTTAAATGCGATCAAAACGATTCGTGATCATGAGGCGGCGCATGTTAATTTTTTAAAGACAGCCATCACCTCTTTGGGTGGAATGCCGGTTGTGTATACAGCGGCTTCATTTGATTTTACTGCAAAGGGTAATTTCACTAATGTGTTTACAGACTATGGATTATTCTTAGCCGTTGCACAAACATTTGAAGATACCGGTGTAAGGGCCTATAAGGGCCAGGCTGGTAATTTGATGGCTAATAATGATGTACTCACAGCGGCCCTCAATATTCATTCAGTTGAAGCAAGGCATGCATCTCATATTCGTCAAATGCGCAAAGCCAGCGGAGCATTGGTGCCGGCCGGAGTAATTCTAAAACCATGGATCACTTTAAATCAAAGTGGCATTGGCTCTCCTGCAGTTCAGGCAAGTTATGACGGCGAAGAAGTAACTACGCAGGCAACCGTTCCTATTATTAATATTGGTGGATTTCCCATATCTGCCAGCGCAGCGTCTGAGGCTTTTGATGAGGCGCTTACAAAAGAACAGGTTATTACAATTGTCACTCCTTTCTTTGCATAATTAAATTTTTATTGAATGACTGTATTTTATATACAGTCATTCTTTTTACCGCAGTGCAAGCCTTAATTATAAACAAATACAATTTTACCTGTAGCGTTTTTTTATTGATTTTAGTTGCAATGCAAATATTTTAAACCCAACAACAAGATCATAAATTTTTCGATCTTTTGTAACAAAAATTATTATATGATACATTCAAATCTTTTATTTATTATACTCGCCATGCCAGGTGGTATGGAATGGATTTTTATATTACTGGCAGTTGTATTATTATTCGGCGGAAAAAAAATACCCGAATTAATGAAAGGCATTGGTAAAGGAGTACGCGATTTCAACGATGCAAAAGATTCCGTCAAAAGTGATATCGAAGAAGGGATGAAAGCAAAACCCGTTACGGAACCTCAGATCAACATAACCAATCAGCCCCAACACCAATAGTATATAGAACTGTTGATGAGTCAAACGTATGAATGAATATCAACTTTTTTAACAATGATCCTTTACAAATAAAATAAAAAATTAACGCCCCCGTTACTTAAAGCAATATTTTGGCAACAGCAACTTCAGACAGGAAATATTTTTTTAAACGCATCAGCGGAAAAGCGGAACCAAAGAGATTTGAAATGAATTTCTTTGATCATATCGAAGATTTTCGCTGGCATTTGATACGAAGTATTGTTGCATGGCTGGTGGCGGCAATTGCAATATTTACTTACATCGATTTTATATACGACAATATTATATTGGCGCCTGCGCGGGAAACATTTTTTACTTACGGTGCATTGTGCCGTTTTGGACAATGGCTTCACCTTGGAAATTCGTTGTGCATGCCCGCAATAAAAATTGATTTCCAGGTAACGACTGTTAACGGAACTTTTACATCCGCTATAAATATTGCAATGATCGGCGGGGTAATCGCAGCATTTCCCTATATATTTTGGGAACTCTGGCGTTTTGTTAAACCCGCCCTTTCGTTTAAAGAAAGAAAATATGGCAGAAAAAGTATTTGGTGGGTATCCTTCTTCTTTTTTACCGGGGCGGTTTTTGGCTATTATTTACTCGCTCCTTTTACTTTTAATTTCCTGGCAGGTTTTACATTGGGCAAAACAGGTATGATTCAATACCGCCCTTCAATAAATGATTACATTGACAGCTTAACCAATTTGATACTGGGTTGTGGCATTGCCTTCGAATTACCTGTTCTTTGTTTTGTACTGGCAAAAATGGGTATCGTTACAGGCACGCTCCTAAAAAAATATTTCAAATTTGCGCTGGTAATCATCCTGGTGGTCGCGGCGGTTATTACGCCTTCCCCGGACTGGACAAGCCAGTTTTTGGTAGCTATACCGCTTGTATTCTTATATTGGATCAGTATCATCCTGGCCTCCCGGGTAGAAAAAGAAAGAGCCCGAAATAATCAGTAACCGCAATTAATTGTATGCCTTTGAGCGATGATGCCTATTAAAAAAATGTCATCGCTCAAAAGCATTTTTGCGCAGGATCAAATTTCAGTTTGATTATTTATTTTTTTAGTTTAGAGTAATTATTTTGCAATTAAAGAAAAATCCTAAATCCATTTGTTAAAATAGTTCGTATTTTAAATTAACATAAACTAACCAACGATCATCCCGGCCCACTAACCGGTTTTTAGTAAACTAAATGAAAAGGATTTTATCATACCTGCTACTTTGCATTTACGCAACCATAATGATAAAACCTGTGATGCCTACCATTACAGACATGCTGGCCCACCTGCTTAATTATTCAGAACATATGGCCACGGTTCATCATTCACATGGCGGTAAATCCCATGTTCACTATGAATATATTGAAGCTGCTAAAAAGAATTCCCATGAAGACAATCCGTATAATAATATCTTTAAAAAAGGGGATGGTTCCAGTGAGCATATACTGTTCACTACCGCAATAGTCCCTTCAATTACGCTGGTATTGCAAGAACATTCAAATTCATTTTTCCAAAATCTGCCCGTCATTTCCCTGCCCGGGAATTTTCGCCCTCCCATTACACTTCATACATAACTTAAAAGGATTTAATTTACCAGGTTAATTTATTATCCAGGCTATACCATTATTGGCAGGCTGTGGTGGTGAAAAATACCCATGTGGTTATCAGCGTATGGTTTTTGGCCGTTGCTTATTAAATCCTTTAGTAAAAAAGCGTATTCATCATTCCCATTTTCACGCTTAAACTTTATGTAATGAAATGTAATTATAATCCATTACTATTTTTGCTATTTATTTTGTCCTGCTCCATGTTTTCACTTACCTATGCCCAAACCATTGTTAAAGGAAAGGTAGTAGATAGTATAAGCAGGCAGCCCATCGAGGGAGTGACAGTAACCATGTTTCCTGAAAAAATTTCGGTTATTACAGATCAGTTGGGTAATTTTATATTTAAAAAAGTAAAAAAGCCTTCCGGTATTACCATAGAAGTTTCTTCCATAGGTTATGAAAATAAAGCTTTGTCCGTGGAAGAACTTAAAAATTCAAATTTCAGCATTTCCATATCCGCTCAAAATGTGGAATTAAAATCAGTGACCATCTCTTCCCGCAGCGGTGATCAGTATAAACCCATCAGCAAAACCGATATCGCCATGCGCGGTGTAAATAATTCGCAGGAAGTATTACGTATCATACCGGGCATTGTGATAGGACAACACCAGGGTGGCGGTAAGGCTGAGCAGATCTTTTTACGCGGCTTTGATGCCGATCATGGCACTGATTTCAGGCTTGATGTTGATGGACTGCCAATCAACATGGTTTCGCACGCCCATGGCCAGGGTTTTGCCGACAGTCATTTTATTATTCCTGAAACGATCGATAATGTAGATTTTAAAAAAGGGCCATATACTGCCAGCAAGGGCGATTTTGCCACAACAGGATTTGTA
The DNA here is from genome assembly GCA_040007015.1 of Ferruginibacter sp. GTDB lineage: Bacteria > Bacteroidota > Bacteroidia > Chitinophagales > Chitinophagaceae > Ferruginibacter. Next base: position 11,481 of record JBDTVX010000094.1, read on the forward strand.
GATTTTAATACAAGGAATTCGCTCAAAGAAGATATGGTGAAACTGGAAGCGGGCCAGTTTAACACCTTCCGGATTGTAGGCATGTTCAACCTGCTCAATGAAAAGGCAAGACAAAAAGAACAGTCCTGGTATGTTGCTTCAGAATACAGGTATTCAGATGCGTATTTTGATAATCCCCAGCATTTCAAACGATTTAATTTGTTTACAAAATACAATGGTAAGATATCCGATCACAGTTACCTTAGTTTATCCGCTACTACTTTCTGGAGCAAATGGGATGCATCGGGCCAGATACCCGATCGTGCGGTTGATAAAGGATTGATCGGTTTTTATGGAGCGCTGGATCCGTTTGAAGGTGGGGTCACCTACCGCACAAATTTCAATGCACAGCTGCTAACGTCGCTTAATAATGGGGACATCATAAAAAATCAATTCTATTATTCCAATTCGCATTTTGACCTGCATACAAATTTTACTTTCTTTTTGGAAGATAGCGTGAACGGTGATGAGATCAGGCAGAAAGAGGCCAGGAATTTAATGGGGTATAATGGAAGCTATCATCATGTTTCCAGCCTGGGCAATATGATCCTGAATACAGAAGTTGGCGTGCAGGTAAGAAATGACATGACCACCAATTCTGAATTATCGCATACCAGGGACCGTTTTATTACACTGAACCAAATAAAACTGGGTGATATTTCAGAGTTATCGATCTCTCCATATATCAGTGAAACTTTCAAATTCAATGAGCATTTTAGCATTAATGCAGGTCTTCGTTTTGACCAGTTCTTTCATAAATATAAAAACAAACTTGCCGGTGATAGCACCCTGCCTGGTATCGGAACTTATAAAGCCAATGCAAATACTTTGGGCCCCAAACTAAATTTTTCTTACCATGTCAACAACGGGTTGCAATTTTATCTTACAAGCGGCAAGGGGTATCATTCCAATGATACAAGAAGCGTGGTAGTAGACAAGGGCGAGCTTGCTTTGCCTTCCGCGTATAGCGCAGACCTGGGCACCGTGTTTAAACCTGCCAGTAATATCATCATAAATGCAGCAGTATGGTATATATACCTGCAACAGGAATTTGTATATAGCGGTGATGGCGGTTTTGTAGAGTTTAGCGGTAAAACACGCCGAGTGGGTTTTGATTTTTCGGGAAGATACGAACCTGCCAAATCATTGTATTTTGATATAGATGTAAACTATGCGCATGGCCGTGCCATTGGTGAACCAAAAGGCGCAGATTATATTCCATTGGCGCCCGTGTGGACAAGTAGCGCGGGTATCACTTACGCCAGTAAAAATGGGTTAAACGGAAGTTTCCGGTACCGCTTTGTTGGCAACCGTTCGGCTAATGAGGATTACAGCCTTACGGCAAAAGGATATTTTATTACCGATGCAGTACTTAATTATTCCAAACCTAAATATGAAATCGGGCTGGTTGTCAACAATATCTTTAATACCAGGTGGAAAGAAACCCAGTTCGATACAGAAACCCGTTTAAAGAATGAAACCGTACCGGTTAACGAAGTGTGTTTTACACCGGGTACCCCTTTCGCGGCTAAATTAAGTTTTACTATAAAATTTTAATGATAACATAATTAAAAGGGGTTAATAAATAACCCTCTTTGTATTGATTTTTCATAAATGATAAATGATGTGTGGGACCGGATTTCTATCCGGTCTTTTAATCTAACCTAAACCAAAATTTGATTTCCCTGTTTCTTCCGAGCCGGTGTGCCGGCCAGCGGCGTTGCACACTACATAGCAAATAATTCAAACATGAAATGAAAAGTCCCTGCCTTTGCAAAGAGCTGTTAAAAAATTCACTGGCATTATCCAATTGCACCATCTTCCACCCTTTTTGTTTCAGATTTAATTGAATCAATTGCCTGTTGGCGCCTGTGGCTTTGTAAGCAGGTCATCGTTATTTACACCTTTCTTTTTAGATACATTTTCGGTGAGCTTTCCAAAGTTTAATGTAAGGGAAAGTACCGCTCCACGCCTGATCTGCGTATTGATATTGGTGGTATAAAAATTCGGGTCCTTTACGATCGTTTTGTAATCACGTGTTTTCTCAAAATAATTCACCGTCCTTAACGAAATGTTCAATTTATCTTTAAATACTTTGTAATTGAAAGCAAGATTGTACCAGGTAGTGAAGGGGTACGTAGTTTGAATTGTGATCGGATCTTTCCATAATCCCAGGTAACTGCCGATAGAGAATTTTGATGTAAACCGGTAACTGATATTCAGGTTAAAATTGCAGCCAAACCCACTATTCGATTGTGTTTTGTTGGCATTGTTGGTTACTGTGCTATAGCGTACCGAACTATTGACAAAAACGTTCAATTTAGGGGTGATCTTTGAGTTTAGATTCAAACTGAGGCTCGACTGAAATTCTTTTCCAATGTTTAGACTGGTTGTTTTGGTTATGCCTGTTTGCGGATCAAAAAAAGCATACTCCAGTATTTTATTATCGCTGTAACTTCCTTCGATATTAATTCCGCCGAAGGTAGATCCTTTACCGTACCTGATTTGCGCTGAAACACTGTGGACGGTCTGCGGACCAAGGTCGGGATTGCCAAACGAAATATTAAGCGAGTCATTGTTGAATACAAACGGATTGAGGTCCCAGATATAAGGACGCGATAATCTTTTGTTATAGCTAAGCACCATGGTTGCCGCATCGCTTATTTTATTGGAGAATTGTAAGTTAGGAAGGAACGTAACGTAATTGCTTTTTACAATCGTGTTTGAACTGATGAAGTTTCCATCCACACTGGTATACTCCAGCCTTGCACCCAGCCGGAAATTGGATTTTTTTGTCTTGAAGGTATACATGCTGTAAACGCTCATCACGTCTTGCTTGTATTTAAAGTTGTCGGTGTTGGATGGGTTAAATTTATACGAGGCCAGCGGATCATACTTGATAAGGCTTTCAAAATCGGAGCTGGCGCGACGCAGTATGGCTTTTACGCCAGCTTCAAGCTTGCCGGTTTTTTTTATCGGGATGCTATGATCGGCCTGGATAGTATATTGATCGTTTACAGCGTTGCTGTTATTGATCAGGAACCTGTCAGGGCCCGGATTATCCTGGGTACTGTTGACATAAGAGTCGCTTTTACCAAACTCGCCAAGGAACCTCAGGCTGAATTCCCGGTCTTTATTTTTGCTGAATTTTTTTATGTAATCGGTTCCTATGTTTACGCCGGGATTGTTGCTTTTGTTATCGAGGTAGTAATAACTGGTAACGGAAGGATCGGAGTTGAATTCAGTTGTGATGGTTTGATCCGACGCGGTCCTGTTTGACCAGCTATCGATATTGGTATACACACTAATGGTATTCAGCGTATCCATCTCCCAGCTCATTTCTGCATTACCGAAATTCCAGTTACCACTATTGCGCCTGTCGCCTGCCAATGTTCTTTTACTAAACGCGGTGGGTATTGTTGGAATGGTGGTATTGATGTTTTGCTGCGGTACCGCCCGGGAGCCTCCGATATTATAAAAAACGCTGGCCCCGATCTTACCAAATTTTGCATTTGCATTCAATGAAAAATTATCCAGTTTATCACTTGTTCTTGAGAAAGAAGAGATCGTGCCATTGTATCCAACCACTTTCTTTTTTGTGATGATATTGATCAGTCCGCCAATACCTTCCCCATCATATTTGGCGGAAGGACTGGTGATCACTTCTATCTTCGAGATCAGCGCACCGGGAAAACCTCTTAACGCCTCTTTGATATTTCTTGCGAACATAGAAGTTTCCCTGTTGTTGAGCAGTACTTTGAAATTTGACTTTCCGTTCACCTTTAAATTGTCTTCGCCGTCTACGGTAACAAAGGGGGTTTTACGTAAGATGTCGATCGCCGTTTCTGTTTTGCTGGCCGGATCGTCTTCAACATTGAATATCGTTCTGTCATCTGCCTGCTCAACCAATGGCCGCTGACTTTTCACTACTACTTCATTGA
>JBDTVX010000095.1:0-15417 GCA_040007015.1 Ferruginibacter sp.
ATTTTCAGATTTTCACATTTACTGCTCTGTATAATGATAAGCCAATCCTCCGTCAACATAGTAGGTGCTGCCGGTTACATATTTTGCATCATCACTGGCAAGAAAAGCCATCACATTCGCCACATCTTCGGGCTCTCCAAAACGGTGCAGAGATATATTGTTTTGCACTGCGCTAATCAATTCAGGCTTACTCAGCAGGGCTGCATTAATGGGTGTCCGAATTGCCCCGGGTGCCACGTTATTGATGCGTATATTAAACGGCGCCAGTTCTACTGCCAGGTTTCGCATTACCATTTGCAAAGCTCCTTTACTGGCACAATAGGCTGCAAAATTAGGGAATGGCAATTCTTCGTGTACACTGCTGTTATTTACAATTACACCCGGGCGATTGCTTTCTTTTAAATACTGTACAAATGCCTGTGTTAAAAAGAACATTCCTTTGAGGTTTATATTCATTACTATATCATATTGCTGCTCGGTGACTTCCCAAAACGGCGCATGAATTTCCACACCGGCATTATTTATCAAAATGTCCAAAGTGCCAAAAGCATTGATCGATTGGGTTACCAGGGCCTGTACGTTTTCCACCTTGCTGATATCGGCTTGCAAAAAAATTGCTTTGGCGCCAGTAGCCTGTACCTGTTGAATGCTTTCTTTGGAATTATCATCATCGTGCAGATCATTTACTATTACGCTGGCGCCTTCCCGGCCAAATTTTACGGCAATAGCACGGCCGATACCGCGCCCGCTGCCTGTTACTAAAACTGTTTTATTTGAAAATTTTCCCATAACTAATTTAATTTTATATTACCAGGATCAGTGATACCATAATTGGTAGCAATAAATATAATCTATTGCCAAATAATTATAAGCACTTTGCTATTCATTAACAAGCAGACGGTTTGGGAGGTCGTAAAATTTAATAGCCGTTGCGCAAATACAGGTGTTAGAAAAACTGAACAATTTACTGAAGGGATACTTTCAAAAATATAAGTTTACACAACGAAACCACCGCTTATAACCATTTGCACTATACCGATACATTCCTTTCCCTGGGCGTCAGTATCACCAGGAATATTTCTGTTCAACGCAGCATTCAAATTTTTGTACTGCTAAACAAAAGAATTAAAAAAGTATTATCCCCTTATGATTTACAAATGAACAATATGATCCTGCACCTTACTGTTCCTTTTTCAGCTGCTGCAAACATGCAGCAGGAGTATGATGTGCAGGTTTACGGTATTGATTAACGTTTTACCGCAGGCATGCGGTAAACATTAAAGAAAACGGTTGTGGGCTTGATATACCAGCATGGCCTGCGATCCATCGGCCATGGGATAAATACGAATAAAAACAGGAATCATGTATTTGCGTTAAATCTTGTCTTTCAAATAAAGTAATTTCTGAATTACGAGGCGACGGCTGAGCTGGTTTTAAAGCTGCAGGGTCTTTAAACAACCGCCTGGTACCAATAAGGAAACATACAATAAAAGAAAGCCATTCAGCAAGTGATTTACACATTGGATTTGTTACCGCCTATTTAATAATGAGCCCCGTAATAATTGCCAGCCCGATACTCATTAATGTACCAATCACCAGGTATTCGGTTTTTATTTCGGGGCGATCCTTTTCACTGAATCGTATGATACCCTTTGCTGCAACCAATAAGCCGATAGCGGAATACTGGTTTTGTAAAACAAAAATGAGAATGATAATACGCTCCACCATGCCTATCCATTTGCCGGCATCAGCAAGGCTTTCGGCGCCGGCTATTTTATCGCGCCATTTTTTAGTGAGCTGGCCAATTAAAATACCGGCAGGCGCGGTTAAGAAAACAAAAGCGGTAATGGTTTTCCAAACAGTCTCTTTCGAGTTCAACTGATGCGATGCAAGCAGCACATCTCTCCATTCGAAGAAAATAAAATACCAGCAACCAATAATTACCAGGAAATGAATTAGCTGGTCAGTAAGGAAATATACAACCGTAGGTTTTTGGTACGATTTCCAGCCATCGATCAATGTATGCGTAACTAAAATAACAAGCGCCACCAACCAATACTCCCATCCAATCATTATCCAGGCCAGTAAAGCTGTAATGAACCCATGGAGGTATAATTTAGCAGACACAAAATGCTTATTATTTCGGTCATCTACCCAACTTTTCGGTTGCAATATAAAGTCGGTAATCAGGTGCGATAATATGAGTTTGGTTAACCAGATGGATTCGATTATCATGATATTTGGTTGATAATATTTTCATATTGCTGTAACAGCTTTTCAATTTCTGCCCACCTGCCGGAACTTACATGCTGGCTGATGGTGCTTTTGGATTTCTTCAGCTTCCTGGCAACCACCTGCTGCGTTTGACCTTTCAGTAATTCAAAAATTACAGTAGCCTGCTTGCCGGTCATGGCTTTAAAGATAGCATTGATATAATCTGCAATTACCTGCATGCCTTCATTTGCAAGGGTATTGCCCGTAGCGATGACCAGCCTTTTATTGGCATTTGATATTTCATCAAAAGCCCGGCCCGATAAAACAAAGGCTTCTCCTTTTGCCGTACTCAGGGTTTTTACCGGTGCTTTTGCCTGGCCGATACCGATGCTTATCCGGACATCCGACGGGGTCGTTTCTTCGCCCTGCGATATGCCCATAGCGGCCGTACGGCATAGCAAGGCCGTTTTAAGGGCCCCGCCTGCATTTTTTTGATACGCCTGGAAACTATCTCCCCTGTAAAACTCAAACGGATGCGGTACCAATACCTCCTGTAAAACCCTGAGCAGTTTCTTTTCCTTTGCCGCAACCAGTTTGGTAGAGTTAACAATGTCTCCTGTAATAACTGCCCTGATAGCCATAGCCTTTAATTGATTGTTTGTAAATGTACGAATTTTATTTAGATTCGTATAAATGTACGAATTGTTTTAAAGTTCGTATAAATAGCCGAACTTATTAAATATTCGGTAAAATAGGCGAACTGTGATAATTAAAAACCGCTCCAGATAAAACTGATCCATTTTTTTTCCCCGTTATTTCACCCTGATCGTTGCTCTCCATCAACCGGCTGGCCCTCAGCTTTAATCCCCGCCAGTTTCAAAATGCTTTGCGCTGGTTTCAATAATCCTAAAATAAACACTTCATTATTCCCGCTCTTCAGCCATTCTGCAGCCGCATAAACTGTTTGTCATGTCCAATACCCCGGCACCCATTAACCCGTATCATGACTTTATCCGGGTTATTCCTATCTAAACAGGGGAACGCCTGTTACCTGCAGCATGACCCGGCCTTTTACACTAAGCAGGAGATAATAAAAGCGGGTTGGATTCTTTGCTACTTTTTGGACAAACATTCGTAGAAAGCAAATCCTATCGCTATCAGATACAATATGATCAAACCTTATTTCGTGTTACCTTATTTATCGTAAGGCGGTCATTAAAATAAGGGAATAAGGTTAGGGGTTCACTTTAAGTAATTCCACTAAAGTTAAAAACCCATGGTTCAATTAACCAGCTCATTCATTTTTATAGCGTAGTTATTATTAGCCATTAAAATTCCGATACCGATGAAAAAAATGATAACACCCAAATAAGAATTATCCATATTTTCCGGCCGCTGGTATTAGTATATATTTGTGCATATTACATACCCTAATAAAATATTTTACAACGAAAAAAAATAAAAATGAGAAGAATACTTGTATCGCTGTATATATTGCTATTGCCGGGGGCTGCCATCAATGCCCAAAAAAAATCAACGGCAGCCAGGTCGGGTAATCCCGTTTTTCCGGGATGGTATGCTGACCCTGAGGGAGCTATTTTCAACAAAAATTATTGGATCTACCCTACCTACTCTGCTCCTTATGACAAACAGGTTTACTTTGATGCATTCTCGTCCCCCGACCTTGTAAACTGGACCAGGCATAGCCATATAACAGATACCTCGAAAATAAAATGGGCCCGCCGTGCCATGTGGGCGCCGGCGATTGTTGAAAAAAAAGGTACATATTATTTCTTTTTTGGTGCAAACGATATTCAAAGCGATAAGGAAAGCGGCGGTATCGGAATTGGCGTTGCTGATAAACCTGAAGGTCCGTATACCGATTACCTCGGAAAACCACTGATAGACAAATTTTACAATGGTGCACAGCCAATTGACCAGTTTGTTTTCAAAGACCCTGGCGGCACGTATTACCTGCTGTATGGAGGGTGGCAACACTGTAATATCGCCAGGCTAAAGGATGATTTTACCGGCTTTACTCCTTTAGAGGATGGCACTGTGTTTAAAGAGATCACGCCGCCAGGATATGTGGAAGGCCCGCTTATGTTTGTAAGAGAAGGCAAATATTATTTTATGTGGTCAGAAGGGGGCTGGACCGGCCCAACTTACAGTGTGGCATACGCAATAGGTGATTCTCCATTTGGTCCTTTTAAACGGATCGGCAAAGTATTACAACAGGATTCAGCCATTGCCACCGGTGCCGGCCATCATTCTGTAATAAATATTCCCGCGACCGACGACTGGTATGTTATTTATCACCGGAGGCCATTGGGTGAAACGGATGGAAATTCAAGAGTAACCTGTATCGACAGGATGTATTTTGATGAAAAGGGTTTTATTAAGCCTGTTATCATTACAAAGGAAGGTGTTGAAGCATTCAGGATCAAATAATGAGAAATGAGTGTAGAAACAGGCCGTGGCCCGTTCTTACCAAATAGCTATTAGCCTTTATTGCCAATTTTTGATCCACGTCCTAAAGGGACGTGGCAATTTAACCTTAACTTAATGACATTGGGCCGTGGCCCGTTGTTACCAATGGCTATTAGCCTATTACCGGTCTGACCTTCGGTGCCGACCGGTAATAGACCTTCGGTGCCGACCGGTAATAGACCTTCGGTGCCGACCGGTAATAGAACGGAGCGCGGCCTGTTCCTACATTGCCTGTTCTGTATTAATTATAATTATTAATCAATTGGATTATCCATTTAGGTTGAAAGTTTAGATTTTCTATAATTTTGCACAGCCTCATAGAGACGATATTTTGGTAAAAATACATTCTGAAAATGCATGGCAAGTCTGTAAGGGCTTTCTTTACCTTATTGCATTTCCTCTGCTACTACCAAAATTCCGAGCCTATGGCACTTTGATATCTAAATGGATCATCCATTCAATCAATATTTATTATCATGGCAAATGAATATTTAGACAGTGTAAAAAAACAATTCGGTTATTATAAAATGCTGGGCGAAAAAGCCATAGCGCAAATACCGGAAGAAAACCTTTACTGGCAGTATAACCCCGAGAGCAACAGTATAGCAACCATTGTTAAACATCTTTGGGGAAATATGCTTTCGCGCTGGACGGATTTTTTAACAAGCGACGGGGAAAAAGAATGGCGCGACAGGGACGCTGAATTTGAGAATGATATTCAAAATAAAGAAGCGCTGTTGGCGAAATGGCATGAAGGCTGGAAGTGCCTGTTTGATGCGATTGATCATTTAACCACTGCGGACCTGGAGAAAGAAATTTTTATTCGCAATATGGGCCATAATGTTATGGAAGCCATCAACCGGCAATTGGCGCATTACCCCTATCATATCGGCCAGATCGTATTCATCGCGAAAATGGTTTGCAATGATGGCTGGGATTCTTTATCTATACCGAAAGGGAATTCAAAAGAATACAATGCAGTCAAATTTGCAAAGCCGAAACAAACCCGCCACTTCACCGATGAATTCATCAACAGTAAAAAAGAAGAATAGCAAAAAGGCTGCCTTTCCGGACAGCCTTTTTACATTTAAATTATCACTTTTACTTCACTGGAAATTCAACTTTTTTATTTCCCCAAACAAATCCAACTTCACCGGGATTTACCGTAAATACCAGTTTCCCTTCTGCAGGTGTGGCCTCTGTAACCTTGGCATTGATACGAAGCGCATCGTCCGCTTCTTTATAGGTGAATGCTCCCCATTGCTTCCATGTCTTACTGAATATCACAGTTACATCGCTACCGTTAAAAATGGTGAACAGGCCATATTTGCCGGCCGGTAATTTCTTATCGGCTACCATAATGTCCTTATCAGTTTCAAACACCGTGGCCTCATTTGCTCCCGTCCGCCATACTTTTCCGTCTAATGGTTCAACGCCTTTGTTACCTTCCTGACCAATGATTCTTCCATTTATGGAAGGCTGGCTGTAATCGATTGTAACCGTTGCGCCACTGCTTAGTTTTGCGGTAGCTTTTGCAGGAGGGCTGGGTCTTTTACTTTTATCATCCTGTGCATTTGCCTGCACCGCCATCATTAGTCCGCTCGCAAGCAACGCGATTGCAAATAATTTTTTCATTGTTTATGTTTATTTTTAGATTAAAAATTTATTAATATAACATTGCAATAATTATACCGCCAACGTATTTTTGGTTGCCATTCATCAATTTTATTTCAGAAACAGGTTCATTATATTTGTAACCAACTGGTTGCTCAGAAATAGTCCGGATCAAAATAACCGGGCTGGACAGCCAAAAAAAGCAAATGCTACGAATATCCAAATATCAATTTTTAATTAACAAGCTTATCAATTAACAATATGTTACAAGTACTTTCCCCATACGATCAGCGGTTAATAAAAGAGATCCCTATGCAGGGAATAGCCGAAGCGGAGGCCGCACTCGTAAAAGCGCATAGCCTTTTCAGTGACCCATCCAAATGGTTACCTGCCTGGAAACGAATCGAAATACTGGAGGAGGTGATCACCATCATGAATACAAGGATCGAAGCATTGACCAACCTGGCAGCAGCAGAAGGTGGTAAGCCGTATACGGATTCTAAAGTAGAAGTGGAAAGGGCCATCAATGGCGTAAAGCTGGCAGCAGAATACATCAGCCGGATGAATGGCGAACAGATCCCGATGGGCATCAACAAGGCTTCTGAAAACAGGATCGCTTTTACGATAAGGGAGCCGATCGGGGTTGTATTTGCTATTTGCGCTTTCAATCACCCGCTGAACCTGGTGATCCATCAAACGGTTACCGCTATCGCAGCAGGTTGCCCTGTGATCATTAAACCGGCTTCCAGTACGCCACTCTCCTGCCTCAACTTTGCAGAAATATTGCAGGAGGCTGGTTTGCCGGAGGGCTGGTGCCAGGTAATTGTTTGTACAACTGACATCGCAGAACTACTGGCGGCCGATGAGCGGATCAATTACCTGTCTTTTATAGGATCAGCAAAAGTGGGATGGCATTTAAGATCCAAACTGGCGCCCGGTACGCGCTGTGCATTGGAACACGGAGGTGCAGCGCCTGTGATCGTAGAAAAAGATGCCGGTATTCCCGATCTGCTGCCCGCACTTTTAAAGGGCGGGTTTTATCATGCCGGGCAGGTATGCGTTTCTGTGCAACGGGTATTTGTACATGAAGAAATTTGCGAAACGGTGGCGATCCAACTCGCCGGGCTTGCAAAAAAACTGGTGGTGGGGGATCCCCTGGATAAAAAGACAGAGGTGGGGCCATTGATCAAACCCACGGAAGTAGACCGGGTGGAAGAATGGGTAAATGAAGCAATCGAAAAAGGTGCCGCGGTATTATGTGGGGGCACGCGTATTTCCGCTACCTGTTATGAGCCTACGGTGCTATTAAATCCCCCGGCTGACGTTCGTGTTTCTACTCTTGAAGTATTTGGCCCCGTGGTTTGCATTTACACCTACAGCGATAGGGAAGCGGCCATTAAAACAGCGAATCGGTTGAACATGCATTTCCAGGCTTCCGTATTTACAAAAAATTTAGACGTGGCACTCGATTGTGTTAAAAAATTAAATGCCACCGCGGTGATGGTAAATGACCACACTGCTTTCCGGGTAGACTGGATGCCATTTGGCGGCAGGGATGCTTCAGGCATTGGCATGGGCGGTATACCTTATACTATGAATGAAATGACGAGGGAAAAATTGATGGTAATAAAAAGTAAGCTGTTGTAATTTTTATTGTAACCCGTTCATTCATTTAACAATTCAAAAAATTCTAAGACCCCCTTTGGCACAATATTTTCAATCTCTTCATAAACTAAATCAGTTTGAAGCATTTTATACTTTTAATATTGATATCCTCTTACGGTATTGCCAGGGCTCAAAAGATTGACAGTATTTTTGTAGATCTATACACAGACAGTTTAAAAAAAGGAACCTTCAATTATATCAATATCGATGGGCTTTTACCCAACGGCAGGTATTTACCATTAGATAGCACCCATCTTATTTTCTCTGCTTCTGCAGGAAAGTTTAGCGGCAACTCTTTATGGATAGATAAAGATTTCAATGAAGAGAAGGTAAATATAAAAGTGATCCTGAGGAAGAACCCTGCCGTGTTAAAGCAATTTGACATTTATATCAAGAAAAAACCGGATGATGAAAAGTTAAAAACCGCAGATGAAATTATGAATGACATGAGAAATGATAAGAAGCCCAAAAAGAAAGTCGATTAAATATTCCTCACTAAAAATAACATTACCATTAGAAAATACCGGGCATAAAAATGGCAAGTTACTTACATCGCACCGCTCAACCATTTACCCTTGCTACCTTCCGGTCCTGGGGGAGTTCAACAGGAGCTGGCCGTATAAGACTTGCCGGTGCAAATATAATGCAGTGAAATTAAATAGATCAATAAAAATTTATTTATTTCAGTTCCGTATTTTTAGCAATTGAATTGTGTAAATAAAAGTTGAGAAGTTTTGCAAAAACTTTTTATTTGTAACGCAATCAAATATCCACCATGGTACGACGTACAAGGGAGCCCCGCCGCAGCGGGGACGATGTTCATTTAAAAGACAAATGCCTGTACCCAAAAAAAAAATTTAATACTGGCAATAAATACATCAACTAATAAATCTATTAAACCACCAGGTTGAAGGAGATCAGGCATCAAAAACTAATCCCCGCTCTATCCGACCTTGTATCCAGTTTGCCGATCCCTATCAGCTGATCAGACTGATCTGTGAAGGATTTGTAATAAACTAAAATTGTATAGGTATTTTCTGTTTCCCAGTAGTTACCTTCCAGCTCGGATCTTTGTGCAGGATCATTCCTATCTACCAGCATGTACCCGTAACTGTAATAGCCCTGCTTTAAAAATTGTGTTCCTTCATACATTCCTTTTTCGGAATTGAATTGCATTTTAGCAGCATCATTTAATTTGTAATCCGTTAACTGGCCAAACAGGTACAGGTCTTTACCAGGATAAGGAACACGTGAGGGAGTTACAAAACTAAATTGTACGGTTGCAAAGTCGCCCTGCCAGTAAGGATTGATCGATTCGAAAGTGATCACCTGGTACAATCCATTCAGATCCTGGTAGTATATATATCGCTGGCCTGTTAAATCAATATCCGGCTTTACATAGATTTTAGTGGCAGTTTTTGAATAGTCCGCTTTTTCCACCCTTTCGCTTTGCAAGTGAAAACTCCTGAGATCAAGCCAGCGCCATTCTTTACCGCCGGGAAAGACAAAATTATTTTCACTATTGTATTCCAATCCGTTCCCCCTTACAAAAGTGGGAGGCACACTACCCTGGGCATTATCCCACCGGTTATTTTGAAGTACCAGCACCTTTACCTGCTGATTGGCACTGAAAGCGTTCAATCCTTCAAGGTTAACGGTAAATTTTAACCGCTGGTGTGTTTTAAAATACTGAGGCGCAAAAGGCTGAACGAATTGAGCCGCTACGGAAGACTTCGGATCAAGCACCAGCATCGCTCGTGTAAAGGCCAGCTTGGTAGTGTCTCCATCTAAAAAAACTTTTAACAAATAGTTACCGCTTCGTGTAGGCAGTGAGTTGGCCTCCGGCAAAATTACCTGGTAATGTGTATAGCGTGTATAGGCAATGGAGGAAAACCGGTAATTGGTGATTCGTTGCTGGGTAAATCCTTTTATATAATCAAAGGGACTTAACTGAACCGGCTGCCAGTCGAAATCACACAACTGGTAAGTGTAATAATAGCTCTTAACATTGACATCCATATCGTCAAAATTAAGCTCAAGGCGGTCGTTGCTTTTGAGTTTGTACACAGGCAGGGCCAACTGGTCGCCGGCTACATGAAAGCGTACAGCCTGGATATTGGCTTTAAAAACGGCCTCCGGATTTTTTTGTGCCTGCAAAGAAAATATCAACAGTGATGACACCGCGGCAAGCGGCAAATATTTAAAAAGATGCATGTGGTTATTAAAATATTTAATTTTGAAAGATACTAAAATTATGCCGATTGAATATATCAGCCTTTATTGCCAACAGGATCGCCTTTAACCGGCAAAATACTTTTTCACGTTTTATCATCCGGCTGGCCATTGGCGCCACTACTATCAGCGTGGCAGTAATGATCGTAGCCTTAAGTTTTGTAAATGGTTTTCAGCAGGTGATCAGTAATAAGGTATTTAGTTTTTGGGGGCATATCCGTGTACAGCAGGATATTGAAAGAAGGGTGAGTATTGCAGAAGAATATCCTATTTACAGGAATGATACGGTTGAAAGAATAATCCGGGAAATACCTCAGGTAAAAACGGTGGAACGCTATGCTACTAAATCGGTGATACTTACCTATGGAACGGATATTGAAAGTATTTTAGTAAAAGGCATTGACTCTTCTTTTGATTATACAAGGCTTGATCCTTTTTTGGTGGATGGAAAATGGGTTTCATTTCCGGATAGTGGTTACAGTAAGGAAATAAACATTTCAGCTTATACCGCTAACCAGTTAAATATAAAAGTGAATGATACATTGCTCGCCTTTTTCATTCAGCAGGATGGCAGCAAACGACCCAGGAAATTAAAAATAGCCGGCATTTTTAAAACGTCCATTGAAGAATATGACAAGCAGTTCGGCATCTGCGATATTAATCTTATCAGGCGTATGAACGACTGGCGGCCCGACCAGATAGGGGGTTACGAGATATTTTTAAAAGATTATACCCAGATAGATTCCGTTGCTTATCTTATAAAAAATGAGACACCGCAGGGATGGAACAGTAAAACCATTAAAGAAATATACCCCAATATATTCGACTGGCTGGGGCTGCAAAATAATATAAAGCTGATATTGATCGGCATTATGATGATCGTTGCCACTGTAAACCTGGTCACCTGCCTGCTGATCATTGTGCTGGAAAGAACCAGAATGACCGGCATACTAAAAGCCGTTGGCGCGAGTGACTGGGATGTACAAAAAATATTTTTATACAACACGGGGCTCATTGCCATTACAGGTGTACTTTTAGGCACTGTGCTTGGACTGGCCATTTGCTGGCTGCAGGAAAAAACGGGTTTTATTAAATTAGATGAGGAAGCCTACTACATGCGTGCGGCCCACGCACAGGTGGTATGGTGGCAGGTAATGCTGGTGGACATGATTACGCTGGGTATCTGTTTTGCAACATTGATTATACCCACTATGCTGGTAAAGAAGATACAACCGGTGAAGGCGATTCAGTTTCGGTAAAATGTAATGAAATGAAAAAAAAATCATTTATACCAGGTAGCTAAAAGCGAATCGTGTTGATCTTGCCTGCGGTGCACTAACCTCACCTCCCTTCCTCCTCTCCAAAAGAGAGGAGGAGGTGCATCATATCTTTACTAAACATTTTGTTCTTCCCTGTCTGCCTGATGAAGTCAGGCAGGCAAATCTTCATTTGTACTTTAGTCGGCAAGACACTGCGAATATTAATCATTATTCAATACTCGATCAAAGACTAATTAAAAAAGAAATTCACTTATTCATTTCCTGCGAAATATAATAATTCATTGATCGTTAAAAGATACGAACCCAACCTATTTAAAAAACAATTTCCATCAGCGGGGTAAGGCCCCCTCTCCTTGGGTGAGGCGGGGGGTGGGGTCAACCGCACGAGGTTACATGCGATAAAATAATCCCCGCCGCCACCGCAGCATTCAGCGATTCTGCATATCCAATTTTGGGGATTGTAATTTTTTCATTTGCCATTTGCATGATATCCCCGCTTATTCCCCTTGATTCATTTCCAATCACTATTATTCCTTCTTTCAACCCCTTTAGCCCGCTCATATTTTTGCCATCCAGGGCAGCCGCATAAATGGTGACAGATTTATTTTTTTTCAGCCATTCAATAAGCTCGGTATACATCATGTCTACCCTTCCAATGCTTCCCATTGTGCTTTGCACTACTTTTGGATTGTACGGATCGGCACAGTTTTCCGAACAAATAATTGCCTGCACACCAAACCAGTCTGCGATACGGATAATGGTCCCCAGGTTGCCCGGATCCTGTATGGTATCAAGCACCAGTGTGATCTTCCCTTTTACATCAATTAATCCCTGTTGGGGTTTTTTAAAAACGGCCAATACCCGGCTGGGGGTAGTAAGCGCTGATATTTTTTGCAGCTCATAATCTTCAATCGCCTCCAATGGACCCCGGAAATACTTTTTTATATCGGGCTCATTTTCTTTCAGCCATGCCTCGTTTCCCAAAACACGCTCACAAACAATTTTGGGCGAATTCAATAAGTCCATCACTACTTTACTACCTTCGGCAATAAAAGCATCCTGCATATCCCTGAATTTTTTGTGGTGTAAACTTTGGATATATTTGGTATATGTTTTGCTTAACATTGATTTCTTAATAATTTTTATTTTGTTTAGTGTGCCTGATAAAACTAAAATGTTGAATTGTTTGAAAAATTTATTTTTCCTCTCTTTGTTACTATCTTCCTGCACTATCCCGCGAAAATATCAAAAGTATAAACCATTTGTATTTAAAAATACGATCGACATAAATGGGGGCCATTTTACCAAAGATCAAAGAAATTCGTTAAAGCAGAAATTGTACGGTCAATTAGATGACAGCGCAAAAGTAGCTACCAAGGACTTTCTTTTTTTATTTCATTTCATAAAACAGCCGCCAGCCTATGATAGCGGTTATTCTGCCGTATCTGCAAAAAGCATAAAGGGCGCCATGCTGCACTTAGGCTATTATGGCGCGAAGGTGAGTTATAAGGCAGATACCGTGGGCAATGGCAAAATGCAACCGGTAACAATAAAATATACGGTGGAAGCAGGTAATCCTACATTGATCGACACGATCAGTTACCGGCTAAAAAAGCCTGATCTCCAGCTCCTGGCCTTAGATACAAGGCCCCAGTCCTATCTTGTAAAAGGAAACGCGGTTACAAGGGCCGATGTATTGAGCGAGATCAGCAGGCTGGTGGAATTGTACAGGAACCATGGGTACTATAAATTTACTTCGGATGATATCAGGGTTAGGGGCGATACCACCATCGCCGCTTTAACGAATATATCGGATGATCCATTTGAAAACCTGCTATTGCTCGAAGAAGCAAATCAACAAAGAGATAAGCCTACGGTTAAACTCGCCGTGCTGCTTAACCCTGTCGCAGATACGGTAAGATTAAAAAAATACTATATCAATTCAATCATTATTTACCCCGACTTTACGGCCGCTGATTTAACTAATAATGCTCCTTACAAAGAAGACACTACAAGAGGGTTCCTTATTCGCTATCACAAAAAATTTATCCGCAATGGCTTCCTGGTAAGAAATATGAGAATCAACAAGGGAGAAATATATAGCCAGGAAAATTATGCAAAAACGATCAATAATTTTTCCAAATCCGCTGTATGGCAAAATGCGAATATCCAGGTTGATGAAATAAAGGACAGCGCCGGCAAACTAAATATGACCGTTCAATTATTGCCCGCAAAAAAATATGGCTTTGAGGCGAATATAGAGGCCAGTTACTCTGCAAACAGCAATACTAATAACGCTACCATTGCCAACGCCGGTAACTTACTGGGATTGTCGACCAATGTTTCTTTGCAAAACAGGAATGTAGCAAAAAGCGGCACTAAAATGACCCATGCCTTACGCGCGGGTATTGAATTGAACCTGAACTCTCAGCAGGGTTCCGACCGAAAGCTTAATTCAAATGAGCTGAGTTATACAAATACCATTTCTTTTCCAAGATTATTGGGGCCGATAAGATGGTTTGATCCAAATAGAAAAAAATTATCGCAACGGCCATCTAATAAACTTATTCCGCGCAGATCCCGCGCAGACAGCGCGAACTATTACTTATCTCAGCAAACATTTATCAGTATTACACCCGCTTATTCCAATCGCATCAATCTCTTTAATCAATTATCAGCAAGTGTGGCTTTCGGAAATGAATTTAGCAGGAGCATGCATCCCAACAGGAAAAATATTTTTAAATTTCTGAACGTTGAATACTCTTACCTGTATAATCAATCAGACAGTTTCAAAAGAACCCTTTTACTGAATCCTTACCTGCGTTATTCATTCAATACCGCACTGGTGATCGGCCTTTTAAATTATAGTTATTCATCCACTTATATCAATCCGAAAAAATTAAATCACCAGCGCAGCTTTAGATGGAACATTGAAGAATCAGGGCTGTTGCTGGGCCGGCTGGGCCTCTTTAAAAGAGAGCTACGTCAATTTATCAAAACAGACGCAGAATATACCTTTATTGTGGAAAAACAAAAATCATCCAGGATATTCCGGGTATTTGCCGGTGTCGGTATCCCGATCGGTAAGGGCGATTCTTCCCTTCCTTTCTTCAAACAATATTTTGCGGGTGGCGCAAATAGCATGAGGGGTTGGCCCATACGGGGTATTGGCCCCGGGGCGAAGCCATTGGCCCCCTATAATTCACTCGCATTGAATGATCGAACCGGCGACGTAAGATTTGAAATCAATGGAGAATTCCGGTATGATATCATGCAGATCATCCCTAATTCACTTGTATTAAAAGGAGCCCTGTTTATTGATGCCGGTAATGTGTGGAACTTCAAAAATACCAGTACCAGCGGAGGCACGGACAGCCTGCAATTTAATTTTAGCAGGCTTTACCAACAGTTAGGCGTAACCGCAGGTACGGGGTTTCGGTTTGATTTTAATTATTTCCTGATACGTTTCGACCTGGGTTTCCGGTTTAAGCGCCCTGATATTGCCAAAAACGACGGATGGCAAATTCCCAACATTACTTTTAATAATTTATTGAAAAGAGGCGACCCGGTAGAAATTTCTCCCGGAAATTTTGGAAATGAAAACCGGATATGGCGTTACCAAAATTTTAATTTCTCCATTGGATTGAGTTACCCGTTTTAAAGAAGGGTGGGGCCATCAAAGATATCTTCGAATGTCTTATTTTGGTTGAATCCACTTGCTGGTGGAGGTGTCTTCAAATAGTTTAATGTTGCCCCCGACCCCTAAAGGGGAGGTCTACGACCAGTATGATTTTTTTGGAAATAGTCAAATTATTATTTGAGTTATTTAGTGTCTGCAAGAAAACTCTATAATTGAGAAATGATAAAGATTCTGAAAGATTTTCGTTTCGAATCTTTATTCATTTGGATTGAATGCTAAAGT
>JBDTVX010000096.1:0-15410 GCA_040007015.1 Ferruginibacter sp.
GACACTATTAACAAATTTCACCCGATTTTATTTTAGCTACTATTTTAGAAATGGTGCGGGAGCCTTTTGTTAAAAACTGAAACTAAAAATAACAGATTAATATACAAAAAGAATCCCGGCTAAATAGTCGGGATTTTTTTTTAGTCGCACCAAAGCTAAATAGATTTGGGTCAATAAAAAGGTATGGACTTCAAAAAATTCAGATGAATAATACAACCGGGAAAGAATTTAATGAAATGAATATTTCTTCTGTAAAAGAGCGGGGAGGTACTGGAAATAGTTGCAGAGTATCCATCCAGGGCTTTGAAGGCAGTTTTCACCAGGAAGCCGCAAGGCTCTTTTTTGGACAAAAGGTAGAAGTTGTTTGTTGCTCCACCTTTCGGGAAGTGGTAAGGATCGCCGCTAATAAAAAGGAGAGCGACGGCGGTGTAATGGCAATTGAAAATTCGATAGCCGGGAGTATATTGCCAAATTATAATTTGTTGCAAAAAAGTAATCTTACTATTATCGGTGAAGTGTATTTGCAGATAAGGCAAAACTTAATGGTAAGTCCCGGGGTGAAACTGGAAGATATTCGCGAGGTGCATTCTCATCCCATGGCGATCCAGCAATGCTTTGATTTTTTAGATAAATATAACTGGAAACTGGTAGAAACGGAAGACACGGCCCTTAGTGCCAGACAGGTTCACCAGCATCGCAGTAAACATATCGCCGCGATAGCCAGTAAACTTGCTGCGGAAATTTACCAGTTGGAGATGATTGTTCCTAATATTCATACACTTAGAAATAATTATACCCGGTTCCTGATTTTGCAGAGAGAAGAGAATCCGGTTGAAATACCGGGCGCTGATAAGGCATCCATAAATTTCCATACCGATCACTCAAAAGGGAGTTTGGCAAAGGTTTTAACAAAAATTGCAGAAGCAGGAATCAATTTAAGCAAATTGCAATCATTCCCGATACCCGGAAGCGACTGGAGGTATTCCTTTCATGCAGACGTAGAGTTTGACAATAAGGAACAATTTTATACCATGATCGATGGTATTGGAAAAATCACAGAAATGTTAAAAATTTATGGGGTTTATAAGAAAGGGAAGTAGAGTAAATAAAGTAAATGGAGTAAATAAAGTAAATCGAGTATAAGGTTTGCAATTTTTTGCCAAGGTATCAATTAAAGTTTAATAAATGAATATCGAAAAAGAACCGCGGGAAGAAAAGTCCTTAGAGCTAGCTCCAGTAAAGGTTACTACGACGGAGACGATGGCGGCAAAACGTCTGGAGGGCATTGGCGAATATTATTTTTCTCAGAAGCTTAGAGAAATTGATGAGATGAATAAGGCCGGCAAACAGGTTATTAATTTAGGAATTGGCAGTCCTGATTTGCCACCTCATCCCGAAGTGATCAAAGTTTTGCAGGAAGAAGCATCGAAGCCCAATCAACACGCTTACCAGTCTTATAAAGGAAGTCCCGTGTTTAGAAATGCTATTTCGAAATGGTATGAAAAATGGTATGGTGTTGAGTTAAATGCAGACACGGAAATATTGCCATTGATCGGAAGTAAAGAGGGCATCATGCATATTTGTATGACCTATATTAATGACGGCGACCTGGTATTAATACCCAACCCGGGCTATCCTACTTACCGGAGCGCAGCCAAAATCGCGGGAGCTAACGTTTTGGAATACACACTTTTGAAAGAGAATAACTGGTTTCCTGATTTTGAAGAAATTGAAAGAAACGATTTGCAAAAAGCCAGGCTGATGTTTGTCAATTATCCTCAAATGCCAACAGGCCAGGTACCTTCTACTGAAATGTTTGAACAATTGGTTGCCTTTGCAAAAAAGCATGATATTTTATTGGTACATGATAATCCGTATAGTTTTATATTAAACGAGCAACCCATGAGTTTGCTCAGCGTGGCCGGGGCAAAGGAGGTAGCGATTGAATTGAATTCGCTGAGCAAATCGCACAATATGGCAGGATGGCGGATAGGCATGCTCGTTGGTAAGCAGGAAAGGATCAATGAGGTACTGCGTTTTAAAAGCAATATGGATAGCGGAATGTTTTTACCACTTCAACTGGCTGCGGCAAAGGCCCTTGAGCTGGGACAGGGCTGGCATGACGATGTAAATAAAGTATATAAAATAAGGCGTCAAAAAATATTCCGGTTATTGCAGTTATTACACTGCGAATTTGACAGCAGGCAGGCCGGCATGTTTGTTTGGGCTCAAATTCCCCCTTCATTTAAAGATGGATACGAATTAAGCGACCAGGTATTACATGGATCTAATGTGTTTATTACACCCGGTGGAATTTTCGGTAGTGCGGGTAATCATTATGTAAGGGTAAGTCTGTGTTGTAAAGAAGAAAAAATGGAAGAAGCGATAGGGAGAATTGTTGGAGCTGTGTAGAGTTATCGGGCAGCGATGATGTTAACTGAACGTTTAATAGAATTAATATTTAAAGATTTTTACAAATGGAGGAAACAACGTCGCTAAAATTAGAAAGAACTTCCGGCGAGCCGGGATCTTTAAAACTATCGGCGGCAGAAATAGGTTTGAAGGGAGCCGTAATAACCATTGTAGGTGTAGGGCTTATCAGTGGATCATTCGCCCTTGCAATGAAAGAAAAAGGATTTGCAAAGAAGGTGATCGGGGTTAGCAGAACAGAAGCCAGTTTAAAAAAAGCGAAAGAATTGGGTATTATCGATGAGGCATTGCCGTTAGAAGAAGCTGTGGTGCAAAGTGATTTTATTTATGTAGCCATACCGGTAGACGCAACGCTGCCGGTAATGGAAAAAATAATGAGCCTTGTTACGGATAAACAAATAGTGGCGGATGCAGGCTCAACTAAATTTGCGCTATGCGATGTATTGGCCGGTCACCCGATGCGTAAAAGATTTGTAGCTACCCATCCGATGTGGGGAACAGAATACAGTGGCCCGGAAGCGGCTGTGAGAGGCGCTTTCGAAGGAAGGGCCTGCGTGATTTGTGAGAAAGAACTGAGTGATGCGGCTGCTGTGGAAATGGTAGAAAATATTTACAGGTCATTGGGCATGCACATCATTTATATGGACGCACACAGCCACGATATACATGCAGCCTATATCAGTCATATATCCCACATCACTTCTTTTGCTTTGGCAAATACTGTATTGGAGAAAGAGAAAGAAGAAGATACCATATTTGAACTGGCAGGTGGTGGTTTTGAAAGTACGGTGAGGCTTGCAAAAAGCAACCCGGCGATGTGGGCGCCTATTTTTATGCAAAACAGGGAAAACGTATTGGATGTATTGAATGAACATATCTCCCAGTTAAGGAAATTTAAGGCAAGCCTTGAAAAAGAAAATTTGCCTTATTTAACCGAACTGATGGAGAACGCAAATAAGATAAGAAGAATTTTGAAATAAGGTAATGAGTGATGAGGGATGAATAATGACTGACGGGCAATGGCCCTTCCAGGGTATTAACTTTAAAAAAAATACGATCTTTATTACTCATTATTCATCACTCATTACTCATCATATGATTTTCAGGGAAGCACAATTAAATGACATAGCACAAATACAAATCGTCAGGAATTCTGTTAAAGAAAATAGCCTGTCTAACCCTGGATTGGTTACTGATAAGGATTGTGAGGAATTTTTGTTTATTCGGGGAAAAGGATGGGTATGCGAAATCGACGAATGTGTAATTGGATTTTCAATTGTTGATCTGAAAGAAAAAAATATTTGGGCACTATTTGTGCATCCTGGTCATGAGTCAAACGGTATTGGTAATAAATTACACAGCATGATGATGGACTGGTATTTTGAACAAACAAAAGAAACGGTATGGTTGGGTACGGCGCCAGGCACAAGAGCAGAAAAATTTTATAAGTATGCGGGATGGAAGGAAATTGGGAAGCATGGCGACAAGGAAATAAAATTTGAAATGAGTTATGAAGCATACAAGGATTTATACTTGAACATTGAACATTGAATATTGATTGGTGAGCTCTTTTAAAGTTAAATGTTCAATGTTCAATTTTCAATGCTCAATAAGCAACGAGGCAGGAATACCGGAAAAACTATCAATGTTGGTAACATAAAAAACTAATTTTACAATGGAGACACAAACAGCAAAAATGAAAGCGTTAATACAGGAAAAATGGAACAAGCGTCCATTGATCATCAGCGGCCCCTGCAGCGCCGAAACCGAAGAGCAGGTGCTTGAAACGGCTACCCGCCTCGCTAAAACAGGGAAGGTAGATATTTTACGCGCCGGGATTTGGAAGCCTCGTACCAAGCCTGGCTTGTTTGAAGGGATTGGTGCCAAAGGATTGTCGTGGCTTGCACAGGCGAAAAAGATCACTGGCTTACCCACCACGGTAGAAGTTGCCACTGCAAAACACGTGGAAGATTCATTGCATTTTGAAGTGGATATGCTTTGGATCGGTGCAAGAACCACCGTCAACCCATTTAGTGTACAGGAAGTAGCAGATGCATTGCGCGGTGTGGATATCCCCGTACTGGTTAAAAATCCTATTAATCCCGATGTGGAATTATGGACCGGAGCGTTAGAGCGTATACAGAAAGCAGGCATTAAACAGGTTGGTATGATCCACCGTGGATTTTCTAATTACGGTAATACGGAATACCGCAACGCGCCGATGTGGCATTTGCCTATCGAAATGAAAAGAAGATTTCCCGGAATGATCCTCATCTGTGATCCATCGCATATTTGCGGTAATAGAACGATGTTGCAATCTACCGCCCAAAAAAGTATCGATCTTGATTTTGATGGCGTGATGATTGAAAGCCATATCGATCCTGATAATGCCTGGAGCGATGCCAAACAACAAATTACACCGGAGCGTCTGGCCGAAATGCTGGATGCACTGATCTGGCGTTCTGAAAATACAGATAAGCAGGAATTCATAACGGCACTGGCTACACTAAGGGAACAGATCAATCACGTAGATGATGAATTACTGTTACTGATCAGTCAAAGAATGAAAATTGCGGATAAGATCGGCGAGTACAAACGGGCGAATAACATCACTATTTTACAAACCAACCGGTGGAATGACATTTTGCTAAAGGCATTTAAAAAAGGGGAACTACTGGGCTTAAGCCAGGAGTTTATAACCAAGTATTTTGATGCAATACACCTGGAAAGCATCGGCCACCAGAATAAGGTGATGAATAGTTGAGGCCGGATGCTGGAAACTGGACACTTGATGCTGAATGCCTGATACCGGATGGGTGATGCAGTTTGTAGTTTATTATTATTTAAAGAATTTTATTTACCGGAGAAGTTAACATGAAAACCATAAAAGGGTCAGAATTTGCAAACAATTCTTTAATCCCTTCGCCAACTGGCGGAGGTGGGGGGGCGGCGGTCTCTTATTATTTCGACGCAGACTTCTCTTACCTGGAGCAGATCGTTTCCAGGGAACGTACTATTCTCATTACAGATGAAAACATATTTGAAAGACAGCAAGTCAAATTCGCTGGCTGGAAAACAATCGTGATCAAAGCGGGTGAGGCATATAAGCAGCAGGCCACGGTTGATCATATCTTTGAGCAGTTGATACAGTATGAAGCCGACCGTAAAACTTTTATCGTTGGTATTGGCGGCGGCGTAGTTACTGATATCACAGGGTACGCGGCAAGCCTGTTTATGCGGGGCCTGAAATTTGGTTTTGTGCCCACCACAATCCTGGCAATGGTAGACGCATCCATTGGAGGGAAGAATGGGGTGGATGTGGGGATTTATAAAAATTTGGTGGGACTTATAAAACAACCCGAATTTTTATTGTTTGATTATTCCCTTTTGCAAACCCTGCCGCAGGAGCAATGGGTAAATGGCTTTGCTGAAATAATTAAACATGCCTGTATAAAAGATGCCGCTCTGTTTGCATTGCTGGAGAATGAAACATTGGAAAACTTTCAATCGGATAAAAATAAACTGGCTGCTCTGGTAGAAAAAAATGTACAGATAAAAACATCCGTAGTATTAAAAGATGAATTTGAAAATGGAGATAGAAGGCTGCTCAATTTTGGCCACACGCTCGGACATGCCATTGAAAATAATTATCAATTGCTTCATGGCCATGCGGTCAGCATTGGTATGGTAGCTGCCTGCACTATTTCTGAAGAGATCAATAATTTTTATTCCGTTGAAAAAGAAAGCGTAATCAGGCTGATCGAAAAATATCATCTTCCCGCACATCTGAAATTTGACCATGAAAAAATTTGGGGGATTTTAAAGATGGATAAAAAAAGGGTGGGTAATGAAATGAATTTCGTTTTACTAAATAAGATTGGCGAAGCAGTAGTGCAATCTATTCCTATTGTTCAGTTAAAGGATTTAATTAATCAAAGTTTATAATGTGATTGTAAAAATAAGGCCAGGTAAAATTTCAGGGATCATCAATGCACCTGCTTCCAAAAGCTCTATGCAGCGTGCCTGTGCCGCTGCGCTGCTACATGAAGGCGTCTCTAATATTATGAATCCCGGCAACAGTAATGACGACCTCGCTGCTTTGGGCGTAATAGAAAACCTGGGAGCAACTGTTATGGATGATAATAACTTATTGACAATTGAAAGCAGGGGAGTAAGTCCTGTTTCCGGTGAAATGAATTGCGGTGAAAGCGGTTTGGGTATCAGGATGTTTGCACCTATTGCAGCATTGAGCAACAAAGAAATAATTATCAATGGAACTGGTAGTTTGCTTACCAGGCCAATGGATTTCTTCGATGCCATTTTTCCAAAGCTTGGAATTAAAATTGAATCCAATAAAGGGAAACTGCCTATAAAAATAAAGGGCCCGCTGCAACCAGCAGACATAACGATCGACGGGTCATTAAGCTCGCAGTTTTTAACCGGTTTATTAATGGCTTACGGTAAGGCCGCCACGAAGCCGGTTTCCATTATGGTTACCAATTTAAAAAGTAAGCCATATATTGACATGACCCTGCAGGTGATGAAACATTTTGGTTATACTGTTATTAACAACCGGTATGAATCATTTGAAGTTTACCCCGAAACTCATTCAACCAATAAGCTTATCAACTATACAGTAGAAGGCGACTGGAGCGGAGCCTCTTTTTTATTAGCGGCCGGAGCTATTGCAGGAGAAATCACCGTAAAAGGATTAGATGTTTTTTCCACACAGGCGGATAAGGCAATTTTATCCGCTTTGATGATGTGTGGGGCGGTAATATCAATAGAAGAAAATCAAATAGTGATCGGCCCGGGTAGATTAAAAGCATTTCATTTTGATGCTACCGATTGCCCCGACCTGTTTCCTCCATTGGTTGCATTGGCGGCTTATTGTGAAGGCACTACGGTGATTGAAGGCGTGAGCAGGCTGGCTCATAAAGAAAGTGACAGGGGCTTATCTTTACAGGCGGAATTTGGTAAAATGGGTGTTGAAATAACATTACAGGCTGACCTGATGCTGGTGAATGGAGGGAATGGCATAAAGGCGGCAACGGTTCATTCGCATCACGATCATCGTATTGCAATGGCTTGTGCTGTAGCTGCGTTAAAAGCGGATGGGGATACCACCATCGGAGAAGCGGAAGCCATCAATAAATCTTATCCCGCTTTTTATGATCATCTTGGAAAATTAGGCGCGGTAGTGGTTCAGCAACAGGATCAAATTTTGGAAAGATAGAAGGTAGATAAAGTAGATAAGTAAATAAAGTAAATAAAATAGATAAAGTAAATAAACTAAAAGCCCTTCGGGGATGGGGGTATATTATGAATAGTTTTGGTCGCATATTCCGCGTAAGCATTTTTGGTGAATCACATGGCGAATGTGTGGGTATTAATATTGATGGTTGCCCGGCCGGCCTTCCATTAAATATGGATGATTTTACAGCAGATATTGAAAGACGAAAAGCCGGTGCGAAAGGGACCACTCCCCGTAAAGAAGCCGATCTGCCCCGTATAATGAATGGTGTATTCAATGGTAAAACTACGGGCGCGCCCATTATGATCTTATTTGATAATACCAATACACGCAGTGGCGATTATGAAAAGCAACGGGCAGTACCGAGGCCCGGCCATGCGGATTTTGTGGCATCAAAAAAATTTGCTGGCTTCGAAGATTACAGGGGAGGCGGCCATTTCAGCGGCAGGCTGACTGTTTGCCTTGTAGCGGCTGGGGTTATTGCTAAAAAGCTTTTAAGTAATATTAAAGTGGAAGCAACAATACTTGAAATAGGGGGTGAAGCAGATATGGAAAAGGGTTTGCAAAAAGCAATCGATGCAAAAGATTCGATTGGTGGAATTGTAGAATGCAGGGTGAAGGGGTTGCCTGTCGGGCTTGGCGAACCATTTTTTGATTCGGCCGAATCTGTTATCAGTCATGCTGTATTTGCGATCCCTGCAATACGGGGCGTTGAATTTGGTACCGGCTTTGCAGCTGCAAGGATGTATGGAAGTGAGCACAACGATGCTATAGAAAATATGGAGGGTAAAACAGCTACGAATCATGCTGGCGGGATTGTTGGAGGTATTACCAATAATAACGAACTGGTTTTTCGCATTGCTGTTAAGCCTACCTCTTCCACTCCTAAAGTACAGCAAACCATCAATGTTGAAACAGGAGAAATAGAAGATTTTTCTGTAAAAGGAAGACACGATCTTTGTATAGCATTAAGGGTGCCGGTGGTATTGGAAGCTGTTACCGCTTTTGTCCTTGCGGATCTGATGATATTGGAGCAAAGAATTCCCCGTACAATAAATTAATCTAAAAATGCCGGCTTTATTGTTGTGAGTACGTCACAGGCGCCCAGGCAATTTGACATACATTTTAAATAACTTATCCGCAATTATAAACGCGGGTACAGTGGCTATGGGGATATTGGCCTCCAATATGAGCTACAGGATTGAAGCAGTAGCTTTGCGGTTATAGGCGGCTCTGCCGGTAATTAAGCTGTTGCGCCTGCAGCAGGGTACCTGGCAAAAGATATTTTTTATCAATGGATTTCTATGAAAAAATTAATCATAATACTACTCCTGCCATTACAATTATTTAGCGCTACCATTTATGTCAGCACAACAGGAAATGATGTCACAGGTACAGGTGTAATAGGTAATCCTTATGCATCACTGTACAAGGCATCAACCATTGCCAAAAAAGCCGGAGATATTATATATATTAATCGTGGGACCTATACCGTTGCATCAAGTGTCAGTATATCTTCCGGTGTTAGTGTTCAGGGGGCGGATAGTTCAAATACAATATTAAATTCTACAGTAAGCGGAAGGTATATTGCAACCATCAATTTTTCATCCCGGTCATTAACAAATGGAAACCAGTCTGTAAGTGGATTGAAAATTGATGGAGGACTCACTACATATGCGGCAATCTGGAGTTCAAAAAGAAACAATATGAATATCCACGGCTGCACATTTAAAAACATGGGATCTTATGGTGTGATCTTTGACAATACGGCTTCAGGAGTTTATAGCACGGGCAATGAAGTTTATAATAACCAATTCCAAAACTGTGCCGGTGATTTTTTTACCGGAAGAAATCATTTTGCTTATGGTGCATTAGCGATTTCTAAACAGTCAGGAATGCGAATACATGGTAATCTAATAAATGAGGACCTGGGTAGGAAGGGATATGGAATAAAGTTCTCCCAAAATGGAGATAACAGAGGTTTAAAAATATATTCAAATACTATTATAACTGCAAAGAATATTGATTTACCCGGTATCAGTTCATGGAGTTTCGGTATTGAGTTGTGGTATGAAAATGGACTAGAGATATACAAAAACAGGGTGCATGGCAGTGTTGATATAAATACGGTAACCAAGGGAGCTTATGCTTTTGGTGCAGATATATATGACAATATAATCGGCAGAGATGTTTTAGGTGCCACTGTTGAAACAGGCATTACGCTCGAAGGAAAATGGGATGATGTCCATATCCGGAACAATCAGGTCAAAAATGTTTCCGTGGGAATGACAATAAATAAAACATTGTCGGATACAATGAGAAACTTGTATATCTACAGGAACACCTTTACAAATTTAGGAATAGTCGAAAAAACCAGGAAGTACGCATGTTGGGGAATACGGTTTACGTCCAGTTGCTTTACAAATGTCGTTGACAATGTTCAGATTCTAAACAATGTATTCAGTGCGAATTTATCCTGTACGAGAATGTGGGGAATACAACTGCCAAATCAAGGTCATTCTACCAACGTTATCGTTAGAAATAATATAATACAGGGATTTCGCTGGCCGATATATTGCAGTACTGATGCTGGATCCGGAGTGACTATCGATACTCTTTCAGTAGAAAATAACATTTACTATAATAACTACCTGGCTAACGCGATAGAATATACTAACCTGGCGCCCAGGCATAGTATAATTCAAAATAATTCAATAACCAATCCACTTTTTGTATCAGCGTCTGAGTACCGTCTCCAATCTAGATCTGCCGCAAGAAACGCAGGTTTAAATGTTGGACTTCCATACAAAGGCGCCAGCCCTGATATAGGCGCATTTGACTTCGATCCCCCTGCGTCAGTGAATGGTAACAGAATTAGGATTAAGCCGAGGTATAATAAGAGGTTGCCCATAAGTATACCTCACAAACGAGTGAAACCATGATGCATGTAAAATTTTCTAAGGTTAACAAGGAAATAATGAAGATTAAAGGCACGCGATAGTTACTTTTTACTTTTCCTTAATTCATCAAAACTTATATCCATCAACTCGTACTTAGCCCCATCTGAATAAAAATAATGCCACCACTCCGTTTCCAAAGCCTTGAATCCATTTTTCTCCATTATGTTTCTGAGCAATAAACGGTTCAGCAACACTTCTTTTGGCAGGGCGGTAAAATTATGATGGGCCGTATCCGTAAAATTATCAAATTCGGTACCCATATTGAGCGGCTCCTTTGTTTGCAGATCAATGGCCGTGAGGTCAACAGCTATTCCGCGATTATGCCCGCTACCGGTTTTCGGATCAGCCGCATAACGGTCGTCTTTTACCAATTCCCACATTTTTTCGGTAACAGCATAGGGTCGGTACGCATCAAATATTTTTAATCTTAATCCCTGCCTGTTCAAATCCTTTTGTACCTCCGCTAAAGCTAAAGCAACCCGTTTGCGTAAAAAGGTAGTTTTCAGTGGCGGATATAATTTTGTTTTCATAAAATTATCATTGCCCGAATACTTCAGATCAAACACCAGGCCGGGAACTATTTTACTTAAATCGACCATTTCTTTGTCAGCGTCTTTACTAACCGTCGCCCGGTATACAGCATTATTGCTCATCACCCATAGCCCGTATTTATTATATACCGTGTCCTGCGCATAGTTATCAAATGAGTTTGTTAAAAAAAATAATACCCACACTGATTTTATGTAGCAGCTATTTATTATCTTGTTCATGTTTCGATGCCTGATAAGATCCATTAATAAAATCCCGTACTGAAAGTTAGTAATATTTTCGCCTCATATGGACCAACAAAAAATACCTTCCCTGATTTTCCTTTACCTGGTATGCTGGATATTTATTGTTTCCTGCCACGGTTCAACTAAGCCGGGAGATAAAAAAATAGTATCCGATCCCCGTAAGATGGACCAGGCAACCAGCGAAAGCATCCAACAGGCGCTGGCTTTTGCCTTGCAAAACAAAGGTGTGATCGGTGACAGCATTCATTTGAAGCTGGTTTCGTTGGTAAATGATTTTTACGACGGAAATGAATATGCAAATATCTGGAGCCATAAGGAAAAGTGGGAGCCTTTGGCTGATACCCTGCTCAATTTTATACAAAATGGCGAATTGTATGGCCTGTTTCCGAAGGATTATAATTTTAAAAATTTGGGATCATTAAAAACAACACTGGAAAACGATTCATTGAAAAGAATGGATGCTGCACTCTGGACAAGGGCGGACCTGTTGTTTACCGATGGGTTTATGCATTTGATAAAAGACCTGAAAGTTGGAAGGCTTGCTGCCGATAGTGTTTTGTTTAATAAAAATGATACCCTAACAAAAAAGAATTTTTATTCCACCTCTTTGAAAGCACTCCTGGAGCATAAAAATTTGACCGAACTTATAAGTGCGATAGAGCCAAAACAACATGGTTACCAGGAACTAAAGAAATTAATCCCGCGGTTCCTGGATAGTATGGATAGAAAAGTATATACCTATGTTTCTTACCCATTTAAGCCAAATGATATAAAGGACTCTGTTTTTTTTATTAAAACAATTCAAAAAAGGCTGAAGGAAAATGGTTGCATTGAACAGGATGCTAAATTGCCCGACTCAACACAGTTAAATGCGGCTATAAAAAAATATCAAAAAAAGAAAGGCATTAAGCCAGATGGAAAGATAACGGCTCCCCTCGTTCGTTTGATGAACCTCAGTGATGTAGAGCGTTTTAAACGAATTGCGATTACCCTTGACCGTTATAAGCAATTGCCACCGGTAATGCCCGAAAAATATATATGGGTTAACCTGCCCGCGTATTATCTAAATGTATGGGATCATGATACGATCGCCCTTGTGTCTAAAATAATATGCGGCAAGCCTGATACAAGAACACCACTGTTAAATAGCGTGATCTCCGATATGGTCACTTACCCTACGTGGACGGTTCCTACCAGCATCATTGTAAAACAATACCTTCCTAAATTAAAAATTGATCCAAATTATTTAACAAGGATTGGCTTGCACTTAGTGGATAGCAAGGGTGAAACGGTAGTACCTACAACAATCAAATGGAGTAAATACAAGAAAGGCATTCCTTTTAAAGTAATGCAGGGCAGCGGCGATGATAACGCACTTGGCATCCTGAAATTTAATTTCAATAACCCTTACAGTGTATACCTGCATGATACCAACCAGCGCTATCTCTTTAAGAATGCAGCAAGGGCTTTGAGCCACGGTTGTGTACGGGTACAGCAATGGGAGGAACTGGCTTTTTTTATAGCGAGGAATGATAGTATGCATTTAAGGCCCGGGGATGTACTTCGATACAATACCGACTCCATAAAAAACTGGCTGGCTAATAAAGAAAAAAAGCGAATCGTGGTAAAAAACGGGCTTCCATTATTTATTGATTACTTTAGCTGCGAGGCGAAAGCAGGGAAGATCAGGTTCTATGATGATATTTACGGTGAAGATAAGCTGATGAGGGAGAGATATTTTTCCGACAGGTAAACTCACCATTTAATTGTTGCTTGCATGAATAAATTTTTTTTTGGCCCAAAATATATAGTCCAGCCTATATATTTTATTTTGCTTTGTTTCACACTATTTTTTTTCACTCCTTCTTTCGGCCAAAAAAGATCTTCCTCAAAAACAAAATTTGCCAGGTCAACCAGTAAGCGGGTTATTTATGGACTCGCTAGTTTTTATGCCAATAAATTTAATGGGCGCAAAACTGCAAGTGGCGAAATTTTTAGTCAGCGTAAATTAACCTGCGCATGCAATATGCTGCCCTTTGGCACCTGGATAAAAGTTACCAATGTGCATAACGGTAAATGGGTGGTAGTTAAGGTAAACGACCGGCTTCATACCAGGATGCGGCGTATAGCCGACCTTTCAGGAGCCGCTGCTAAAAAAATAGGGTCTACTTCGGGGCTGGTAAGAGTTAAAGTGGAAGTGATAGGTATGAAAAAACCGTCATAAGATCATGTTTTGCAGTGTATGATTTAGAACCGGCTACTTTAATTTGAGCAATTTTATAGTTGGTAAAAATATATTCCCGTGTTTTTCAAATATGCAGAACTGCCAGGTAAATGGAGCGGGCAGGAAGGCAGGCCAGCTTTTTGCCCTGCAAAATGAAGGATGAGGAAACGGGGATTTCGTTTTTAAATTTTAAGATTTGATTTGAAGCAACTACTTTTGTTAAATGCAAGAAAACTAACATTCATATGAAGAAAATAATTCTATCTTTTTTGGCTATTGGCCTGCTTATAAATTCATTTGCCCAGGATGAGAACAAAAAGCTTCCTGCATTGGGTGTTCATTTCTTTTTTGATGATTTCCAAACCGCGGCGGAATTGAGGAGTGACGGCCTGGCCAGCGTAATAAAATCAAAAAATTGGTCAAAAACCAAACGGATGACCCCGGGGCTTGCCATCAGCTATATGCAGGGATTGAGCAAAAACCTGGACTTTATTGCTACCGCTTCAGGTTCTTTTGTAGATTACCCTGTACCAGGCAAACCCGGTTTGGACAATACGAAATTTTTAGCAGACATCACAGCCGTTGCCAATCTAAAATTATTAACCGATAAACACACGATATCGCCCTATCTTTCTGTGGGTGCAGGCGTTTCAAAGTATAGCGGATATTATGGAGCGTTTATTCCAACAGGAATTGGTTTACAGTTTAATATTTTTAATGAAGCCTTTCTTTTGATAAATTCTCAATATCGCATACCTGTTACTGAAAATGTAGCATACCATTTATATCATAGTATAGGATTTGCGGGCAACATTACAAAGAAGAAGGTCGTTGAGGAGGCGCCGCTGCCTCCACCTCCCCAGGTTGAAGAGCCGAAGGATAGGGACAAAGACGGTGTTTTAGATGAAAATGATAAATGCCCCGATATACCGGGCCTTGCTTCTTTGCAGGGCTGTCCCGATAAAGACGGCGATGGTATTGCGGACGGCGATGATAAATGTCCTGATGTGGCGGGTTTGGCTAAGTACCAGGGATGCCCGATACCTGATACTGATAAAGACGGTATCAATGACGAAAATGACAAATGTGTGGATGTTCCGGGAGTGGCACGTTACCAGGGGTGCCCCGTACCTGATACGGATAAGGATGGCGTAAATGATGAAGAAGATAAATGTCCTTCTGAAGCCGGTCCCGCAAGCAATTTTGGCTGCCCTGTAATTGAAACTGTAACGGTTGAAAAAGTAAATAAAGCGGCACAGAATA
This sequence comes from Ferruginibacter sp., assembly GCA_040007015.1. Classification (GTDB taxonomy): domain Bacteria; phylum Bacteroidota; class Bacteroidia; order Chitinophagales; family Chitinophagaceae; genus Ferruginibacter. The sequence goes on from JBDTVX010000096.1 coordinate 14,926, forward strand.
TTTTCTTCGCAACAGGCAGCGCCAAATTATTGGCCAAATCTGGTTCCGCATTGAATAATGTGGTTAGCATATTAAATGACAACCCGACTTATAAAGTTGATATTGATGGCCACACGGACATCACAGGTACCCCCGAAAAAAACAAAGTTTTGTCTGAGGCAAGGGCTAATTCGGTAAAGACCTATCTTGTTAGTAAGGGTATCGATGAAAGCCGCCTGGTTGCTACCGGTTATGGTATTGATAAACCCATAGCTGATAATAAAACAAAGGCCGGCCGCGCTAAAAACAGAAGGGTGGAAATGAGGCTGAGGAACTATTGATGAGTTGATATCGCTTTCGCAAATAGATTATTAAAGGATGCAGATATAAAAAAACAGGGCGAATGAGCCCTGTTTTTTATTATGGTATCGGCTAGTGCATTGTACATTATATATTGAGCATTGAATAATTAATAACTTTAAAAAATGCTCAAATGTTCAATGTTC